>JAJPOQ010000141.1 GCA_021232515.1 Lentisphaeraceae bacterium | reverse complement strand
CTTTGGCTGGTGGCTATAGCAGAGAGGTCACACCCGATCCCATCCCGAACTCGGTAGTTAAGCTCTCTAGCGTCGATGGTACTGCATGTAGATTGTGGGAGAGTAGATCGCCGCCAGCCTTTTTTTATGCCCGCGTTTTCCTAAAAGGAAAACGTGGGCTTTTTTGTGCCTAGGAAAAGTGGACAGTAGACGAAGAGGACTTTAGTGGACTGAGAGGGCACTGTTTTCTTCATCGAACTAACATACTTAGTCCACTCCAGTCAATTTAGTCCACTGTGAGCGGTTCGTACTTTAGAAAATTTACGTTAGTTTTGTACACCTTACTTTTGAAAGCAAGGATCGCCGCCAGCCTTTTTTTATGCTCAGATTAGATGAGAAAAAGAGATTGGGGACACTAGAACTAGAAAGAGTTTTTACCGGCGGGCCGTCAGTGCTCTTAGATTATTTTCGGTGAACTAGCATACTCAATCCATTCATGTCGACTCAGTTCACAGTGAGTAGTTACTTTTTTTGAATAGCTATTTTAGCTGAAAATGTCTTCTAGAGAAGATTTTACATCAACGACATTATTTAAGTTGACTGGCTCTATTTTTTGATTGGAAGCTATTGAGTGTCTATAAATCATTGCGAAATCCATCTCAGGAGCCTGTTCACCTTGACCACCAATTACTTCGGCACCGCGCATAACATTATCGAGCATGCGAGCTGGATGATTTATGTGGTATGGGTTTCTTAGTACTTCTTCTGTATGAGCGGCTAACGCATAAACTAAGAGAGCTTCATCTTCTTCTGATAATCCAATTAGTAAGTTTGGTTTGTCCATCATTTGCCAGAATTCAGATTCAAAAACATGGGTAGAAAAACTCTTATCTTCTTGCATAGCAAGATGAAGAGCATCGCTTATTAAATGGTGAACACCGATATGTGTAGAGTTGAAGTCATTATTATGCGGAAAGAAAACAGCTTTTGGTTTTTCTTTGAGGAGTAAGTCTTTAATTATGTTGATCTTTTCTAGCCACTCGTTTTTAGAACTTTTTTTATTTGATAAATAAACCTTATCAAAACCATTTTCTATAGGGATATGAAGATGAAAACCAAGAGTCGAGCAGGCAGACTCAAGTTCTTTTAATCTCCCTGATTTTCGGTCTGGATTACTTCCAAGAGTAACGGCAACATTAATAACTTCAGCATTTAGTTCCTGCTTTAGTCTAAGAGGTAGTGCACCAACAACACATTCATCATCAGGATGAGGAGAGAAGATTAATACTTTAAACTCAGGGTTAGAGTTTAAGTCTGAAGGACTCGACTCTCCAAGCGGAATTTTCTTTGCATCATTATGTAGTTGAGTGAAACTTTTAATGAAGTTTCTATAATCTTCTAGAGACTGCTGCTGCATGTAGTTGGGCCTGATTATTTATTCTTACTTGTATTATATAACACATGTGTGAATATATTGCCAACTTTAGTAAGAGATTCTGCAGATAACTTATCAATTGTATCTTTTTCTGTATGCCAAAAGGCACCACCAGAACTATTTTTATCTTTTGGACCGTACCTGAAATCGATGAAATCTATAGAGGGAATACCTAATGATAGAAAGGGGACATGGTCATCGTGAAAATAGTTTGAATCAAAGCTTTCGAGATGATTCCCGAGGTTTAATTTATTCGAAACCTGTTCAGCCATAGCAAAAAGTTTTTTGTCGGAATTTGTTGGGATTGTAAGTGTTAGGTCTTTGTCGCCAATCATGTCTAAGAGTAACATTGCTCGACAGTTTAAGTGTTCATTTGATGAGTAAATTTGACTAGCATATCGACGGCTGCCGTTTAAACCATCAGTATTTGTATAGTTAACTAAAGCTTCTTCACCATCAAAAAATACGAAGCGAATCTCGCTATTTTCTGACCATGTTGGATTATTTGCAATCTGCTTCATGATTTGCATCAGTAGAGCAGTTGAAGATGCTCCATCATTTGCTCCTGTAAAAGTTGGATGCTCCTTGAGTATTTTTGTATCATAGTGACTTCCGCAGATAACGAACTGTTTGCCTTTTCCAGACTTTGTACAGATGATGTTTCTGAAGACTTTACTGTTTGCTCCAGTTCCTTCTGTCCAAGTGTCAATTTTAACTTTGTAACCCAGGTTTTCAGCAAATTCAGAGATGAAGTAAGCACATTTTTTCGCGGCTTCAGAGTTTAAAGTTCTTGGACCAAACTCTAATTGTTTTTCTACGAGTTTAAAAGCTTCTTGACCGTTGATGTTCTGTAACTTAGGGAGTTGAGGAGAGTTTTGACTATTTGGTTTCGTGTGTTTTTGATTACAAGAAACTAATAAAAGAATGGTGAAGATGAGTAGAGAGGTTTTCAATTTAGTCTCCGATATCAAGGCTTAATCCCTGTCTAAGGTAAGTTGGTATATCGAGGTTTTGACCTTGATGCATTGTCGGAGCAGAATTCTCAAAAACACCACTAGTAAGTTCCTGTAAAGCAAGTTCACCCTGAATGTTATAGACAGTTGCTTCTTTCTTTTCTTTTTTAGAACTTAGGCGGTTTTTCTTGGTAGTTCTTTTGATCGGTTGAGAAACTGTATCGTCTTTCTTTTTGTCTCGAATTGTGAGAACAGTGAGTTGAAGAAAGTTTTCCCGTTCACTAGAAGTAGCAACACCTACATTGACTTCACAGTGCTCAGAAAAAAGATTTTTTATTTGACTTATACATTGGTTTATATCACTCATAGAAAGGTCAGGACCAGCTAAAAGAGTAATGATAGCTGTATCGCATGACTGTAAAGTTTCGTCGCCTCCAAGAGTAGGGCAAGTGAGTAAATCGGTAATAGCCGCCTCATTTTTCTCTGGACCAAATGCTCGACCAATGCCAATGTGGCAATCAGTTTCTCGTTTTTTAAGAATCTGTTTTATATGAGTAAAGTCTATTGTGATAAGTCCTTCAGTAAAAAGCATTTCGGCTATACCGCCGACACACTCGGCTAGAGTTTTGTCAGCTTCCTTGAAGTCGTCATTTATATTGCCACTAAGGTTTTTAAAGAGGATGTCATTTTCAAGACATATAACAGCATCAGCAGTTTTAATAAGTCCTTTTTGACTTTTCTCTGCATTTTTGAAACGGAGGTTTCCTTCAAATGAAAATGGTCTGGTAATGAAGACGAGGCTTAAAACTTTTAAACGCCTAGCGATGTTAGCTATAACAGGGACAGCTCCACTACCAGTTCCACCGCCGAGTGGGCTGACAATGATAAGGAGTTCAGTGTCATTGATAACTTCATTTAAAAGTTGAGAACTTGCACCGGCAGCTTTTTCTCCGCGGCTCATGTCTCCACCGCAGCCTTGCTTGTCAGTCCAGTCGCTACCAATCAGAATATGGTTTTGTTCTGGGAAGTGTGAAAGAGCCTTTTCGTCTGTGTCGACAAGGAATATTTGTAGTCGACTGGCAGAGGTCGTCGCTGAAAGCTCGGCAGCGATTTTGCAACCACCTGTGCCGACACCTAAAACTGTTACTTTTTTTGAAGGATTATTTTCAGACATACTCATCTTGAATTCTTACCGTTCATTCTATATAAACTGTGAAGTGAAATAAGGCAATAGAAGGGGCGTTTCAAGTGTCATGTTTTTATAGGGTATCGTTATTTTTCAGCTTAATTTTTATTTCTAGCGGATATGGAGAAGAAAAGAAATTAAAGATTTTGCATACCACTGATGTTCATTGTCAGATTCATAATCATAAGGGTGGGTGGCTGAAATTAGCTGGGGCGGTTAATGAACTGAGGAATGAATGGGGAGAAGATAATTGTCTTCTAATTGATTGTGGAGATACGATTCAAGGTTCGATAGAAGCTGTTGCCACTCGAGGTGAAGTCGCAATAGATTTCATTAATTATTTAAACTACGATGCGTGGGTATTGGGGAATCATGAACTGGATTTTGGTATTCCTCGATTATATGATTTGATTAATAAAACAAAGGTTCCGATAATTAATGGAAACTTTGTTTTGACGAGACCTAAACCCAAGTCTTTTGATGCATATAAAGTTTATAAACGTGCGGGAATAAAAGTCGCTGTTATTGGCATGCAGGCAAGTTTTTTAAGGCATTGGTTTATTGGCGAAGACTACGAAAGCTATGAAGTTAAGAAAGTGGTAGAGGTACTGCCGGGTATCTTAGAACAAGTTAAGAAAGAAAATGCAGGGCTAATTATTTTAGCGCTTCATCATGGTTTTAATTTTTCAGAATCACGTGGTGTAAATGAAATAAGAGAAGTAACTAAACTTTTTCCAGAGATCGATTTAGTTTTAGGCGGTCATACTCATCAATTTCATCCAGGCAAAAATATTTATGGTACTTACTATTGTCAGGCAGGATTTCATGCAAGTCACTTAGGTGTTGTCGAGGCTGAATTAAAGAAGGGCGGTAAAGAATTAAAGAAGTTTAAATCTAAGTTAGTGAATGTTGATAAATATGAAGTCCCACTGGATTTGGCTGAATTGTACAAGAAGAAATGGTCTACTCTTGTTAAGAGTTATGCTGACTACAAGGTTGTAGATCTAGCAAAAGAAATATCCTCCAAAGGTCATGCAGGGATTAATTGTGAAACGGCTTATTTAATTGGAGAGAGTATTCGAATTGCCGCTAGAGTTGACATGGCAATTCACGGTAAGTTTAGCAAAAAGAGTCTGAGTGGTTCAGTGACTCGCAAGGACTTATTTGAAATGATTCCTTATGAAAATAATATTTTTGTATTAGAAGTTACTAAAAGTCAGCTGGAGTTGATTATGAAAGAGCAATTGCAGCTTTTTCGTAAATCTCACTTCAATGCTCCTGTTGGTTTCCATGTAGAGCTTGGAAGTACAACAAGTGAAATATCAAAAATAAGCTATCCTCTAGATAAAGATGTCTATAAGCTTGCGATTAATAGCCGAGTCGCGGCTGGTGGTGGAGGGCGCTTCCCTTATATTCGTCAACTTTTAAAGAAAAAACTGCTTCCGTTTCATGAAGTTAAAATAAATACTCGTACTGCTGTAGAGAACTATTTAAAAGGAAAAAGAGAGCTCAATTTTCAGCAGACTGTATTTACTTCGGATTAAACTACTTTTCAGTTAGTTTAATCTTGTCGATAGCAGTGAAAATTTGTGGATTTGCTTGGTTTTGAGAAACAACATTTCCAGAACCGCTTACTTCAATAGTTACAGCAGTATTTATGTATTTACTACGTCCTTTGTAGATAGAGTCTTTATTCTTATCCCAAGAATCCTGCAATTTTTTTAGCATGTTTTTGAAGTTCTCACTGGTGAAGTCTTTTGGGAGAATAGTGAAGTAGCGTGGGGCTTGGTTTTTCATTTTATCCCAATGAACTTCAACGGCAAAAATATTTCTGTTGATAGTTGGGCTTTTAGGAAACATGACTAGTCTGCCTTTGAGAGTTAACTCTTGGTCATGAAGTTTTACAACTGGATCAAGAACTTCAACTGGAGTTTCTGCTGAACTGTCTAAGTAAAGGTGAGTTGGTCTTCTTTTATCTTCAGAAGTGTGGATCTTGTAGGAGAGTTTTACATAGTCTCCTCTGTAAAGGTCTTTTGATAATTCAGGATTTTTGACAATCATGGGTACAATTGTATCGCCATACTCAAGAACTAAAACGCTACCACTTTCGTCTGTCGCATGAAGGTAGAAAGTCTCTGAAGATTGCTCAAGGAGTTTCCCAGGGAGTTGAGTTTTAGGAAAGTACTGACCTGCTGTGTGCTCAATTTTCGGATCGTACTTTTTTGTCTTTGTTAATTGACTAACTTCGATATGAGCTTGGCCTCTATTTTTATTTACCTTTCCTTTGATAAGCACGCGATCTCCACGATTTAAGGTCGAAAATTGCTGATAAATACTTGAGCTAGTAGGGGAGATAACCAGATTGTATCTATTGAAAAAGTTTTCAGGACTAGACCATGAGATAACATATAACTTGCGTTCGTGATCAGCTCCATGGATGATTGCATGTATACCTTTTGTCTCAGTTAGTTGTATGACCTCGTCTAAAGTGTAATGCTTTGGAGTAGATTTATAGAGGCTGCAGCTTGATAAGATGATAGAGAATATGATAGCGGCAGAAAGTTGTTTGAGCTGATTCATTTTAAACCTTTATAAAAGTTGTGATCGAGTCCTGTATGATAGTCATAATAATTGATTAGTTGGCTTTATTCAATACACATTTCTTGTCAGAACGGTACCCTTAGGTATTTAAACTTTAAACGATTTTTTTATGAGGAAATTGTAAAATCGTAAAAAGGCTTTATAAAAGGCACATAAATTTCTGCATTTACACTTATTGAGGTTATAGATTATGGCTAACAAAGAAGAAAAACACAAAGAGAATATCCCAGGACCATGGTTTTGTACTGATCCAGACGATTCTGAAGGCGAGGGTTGTATAGCTTGTGGACTTTGCTACGGTTCAGCTCCTGAATTTTTCCAAGAAGATGACGACGGTAATGCATTTATCTTCCGTCAGCCAGAAGGCGATGACGAGATTGCACTTTGCCAAGAGCAATTAGAAGATTGTCCAGTTAGCTCTATCGGAAGCGACGGATAGTTTTCCCTTAAAATATTTCTAAAAATGGGGCTGTATCAAAAGTCTCTTCAAAAAGCGTCAATGGATTTTTCTATTGGCGCTTTTTTGTTATTGTAAAAA
>JAJPOQ010000119.1 GCA_021232515.1 Lentisphaeraceae bacterium | reverse complement strand
TCAGCTGTTAAAATTTTTCTTTCTTCAGTATTTAAAACGGCTAATATGGCATGAAGCGTAGTTGTTTTACCTGAACCTGTTGGTCCTACCACGAGAACGATACCATGCGGATGAGCAATCATATCTTTAATTGTTGCTTGGTTTTGTTCAGAGAACATAAGCTTTTCAAATGGCAGAGCTCCACCACCAGCAAGAATACGCATAACAGCACTCTCACCGTTAACAACTGGAAGTGTTGCTACACGTAGCTCTAATGGCTTGCCTTTGAGTCTAACGGCCATCTTACCATCCTGAGGCTTACGCCTTTCTGCTATATCTAAATTGGATAGAATTTTAACACGAGCAACTACTGGTCTCATAAGGGCAGCTGGTATATCAAAAACTTTTCGACAAACGCCGTCAACTCTCATACGGACTTCACCAGGGGTTTTACCTTTCATGGGTTCTATGTGAATATCAGATGAACCTTCTTGTACCGCACGAATAATGATTTTATTTACTAATTGAATGATTTTAGATTCTTCATCAGAATCTAGTTCATCGTCACCGGGCTCACCAGTTTCTTCTGTTAAGGCGTTTACATCAGCATCAGCATCTAAAAGGTTGTCAATATCTGCGATTGCCATACTTTTAACTTGACCTCCTGTTGGGTCTAGTCCTAAATAACGAAGTATGTCTTCACCTAACCCAACATGGAACTCATAATTCATCGCCTTAACAATATTTTGAATTTCCATAATCAATTCATGATTATTGGGATCTGTCAAAAGTATTATGGCTTTATCACCATTATTCGAAAGTGGAACCCAAGTATTACTTGCAAGGAAGCTAATGTTTAAGTTGCCCATCAACTCATCGTCTAATATTAGGTTATCATCAAAAGCATGAAACGGGACTTGATAGTAAGAAGAGAGAGACTCTCCTATCTCTTCTGGTGCTACGTCAAACAGTTGTCTCAGTGAATGACTAAGAGGAACTTTTTCTTTTGCAGCTTTATCTTCTGCATTATCCAACTGTTCCATATTTATTCTTCCAGATTGAACTAGAAGATCATAAGGTCCTGAAGAAGTTCTTAGTTCATATCTAAAACTCTCTGCAATTCTTTCTGAAAGTTGAACTGCTTTGTAGTACGTATCGTCATCAAATGGTCCACCTTCAACATTATTGATAACCTGCAGTACACCATAAAGCTTTTCATGGTGTACAATTGGCACAACTACGATTGCTTCTGTCAAATAACCTGAAGTACCATCATAGCTATGATCAAACTGAAGTTCTGGAGTAACAGATTCTAGATAATCTGTATCATAAGCGTCATCAACTACAAGTGACTGCTGAGTAAGTGCGCAGTAGCCTGCGATAGAAGCAGGACTTATAGGAACACGTATTTCTTGAACGGAGTCATTGGAGGTTCTATACCACGATACAATTTCTTGGTCGTTAGCATCTTTTTGGTAGATTGTGAATCGCTCAGCATGGAAAGCATCTAACAACTCGCCTTCTAGCTCCCACATCGCATCGTCAAACCTCTCTGAAGCCTTCAAACGCTCAAGTATTGAATTCATCTCTTCCTGGCCGTTCACTGCTTCCATACGTATTTCCTCAGATTTTAAATTCTATATTATTAAACGAAAGTGGAACATTTAAAATACTATTTCATCAAGTAAATTCAATAGTCCAAACCAACACTTTCCACAGTAGTTTTGTCATTAACTTCAAAATTGACAAAAGCTCCAGACTCAATCGTCATACGAGGCAGACAGTGTCCGAAATCAGCATTTGAAGCTACAGGGCCTTTTACAAGTCCACTAAACTTTGTCATGAGCTGATCCAAATCTTGCCGATCTAGCTCCGGACCAAAATCTCCCCAAATCAAGCCATTCAACTGATCTAGCACCCCAGAATTACGTAACTGGGTCATGTATGCGTCAATCCTATAAGCTGGTTCATTTACATCTTCGATAAGCAAGATGCATCCATTTAAATCAGGGAAATAAGCCGAACCCAACAAACTACACATAACAGATAAAGTTACAGGGATTATATGTCCCTTTGTGCTGCCAACCTTTAATCCTGTCATCTTATCAAAGTTTTGAAACCTCTCTCCCTTCATTGCAGCTAAAAAGCTTTGAGTCGTAAAATCATCCAATTTCTCATTTGATAACTCAACTGCTGGCATAATTCCAGAATAGCTTTTCGAAATAGCAAACTTCCTAAAGAGTAAATGTAAGATTGTAATATCTGAGTGTCCGCACAAGACTTTTGAGTGATTTGCCAAGTCTGACCAGTCAATAAGATCCAAAAGATGAGCGCAACCAAAACCACCTCTTGCTGCCATGACAATATCAACTTCCGGGTCTTTCCAAAACTTTGTAAATTCAGCCGCTCTTTGCTCAGCTGGTGCAGAATTCCAAAAATACTTTGATTCACAAGTCTCACCAATAACAAAATCGTCATAGCCCAAGCTTCTCAGAAACTTCACGCCTTGTGACAATTTTGTACTATTTACATGACCTGCAGGAGCTGTTATTGCAATTTTCATCAAGAATCAATATTATAGGTTAGCTTCGTATATATGTTAATATTGTTAAAAACAATCACTTGTTACAATTGAAACTTAGTCATTTTGAGCAAAATTGTTACTTTGGGACACAGAATTATTACAAATAACTTTTTTAGAAGACAGCATTTATGATCGATCATAATGAATTGCTGCCGGAAGGCACTGAGCTTGGCGGCTTCAGAATTGAAAGCCAACTCGGCAATGGTAACATGGGCATAATATATCGTGCGATTCAGATAAACCTGAACCGTCCAGTTGCACTCAAAGTGCTATTTCGCTCTGTTGCTGCTGACCAAGACTTCGTTAGATCCTTCTTCCGAGAAGCTCAAGCTGCGGCAGCCTTTACTCACCAAAACATCGTTCAGGCATTTGATGTAGGCCAATCTGAGGAAGGCATTTACTACTTTGCGATGGAACTCATCGAAGGTGGAGACATCGACGATAAGCTCAAAGCTGAAGGTACCTACACTGCAGTAGAAGCTGTTGAACTTATGGTTGGCATCGCAGATGGCCTAGACTATGGCTCTTCGCTAAGAAAGCTGACTCACGGCGATATCAAGCCTGCAAATATAATGCTCACCAAAACCCAAAACCCAAAACTAGCAGACCTAGGTCTGGCACGTATGGGTGGTGAAATCCAAGGCGAGAGTGACGGCATCATGCTAACTCCTCTCTATGCTGCTCCTGAGATGATTCAAGGTCAATGGGAAGTTGGCGCCCCTCGCGCAGACATGTACTCAGTTGGTGCCACTCTTTATCATATGATCACTGGCGAACCGCCATTTAATGACCCAGACTACCGCAAAGTCATTGAAATGCAGGTACACAATCATCATACAAGACTCCACGACTGGGACCCTGCTGTTCCTGTGAGCATTTCAAAACTCATTGATAAACTTTTAGAGAAAGATCCTAACGATCGCTACCAATCTTGGGAAGAAGCCAAAAAAGCGATGGAAGTATCTCTCAAAAAAGCCAACGATCCAGTAAGTCACAAGAAGAAAAAGGTTCTTCACTACAACAAATCTGAAGAAACACACTCAACGAGAAAGAAAAAGTCATCGATGATTCCGCTTATAGTCATTGTACTCATTTTAGTCGGTGGTGGATTCTTCGTCATGAATATGAAGAAAGGAGTCTCTAACCAAGACTTTACGACTCTCAAAGCTTCTTTCAAAAATGACAGCAATAAAAGCATTATCATGAAACTGGAAAATTTTATTCAGAAATATGGTGATTCTGCTCCTCAAGAAGCAAAAGATCTTTTAAAGAACTATCAAGCAAAGGTTTCAAATAGAAGCCTATTCGACACTGGCGACCTCAGCAAACAGACAAAGCTACTCGACAGTTACGAAAAGTTTATTACCAGTAACAACAAAAATTTCATTCATCAATTTACTCAAAATGCAGCTTCGTTTGAAAATAAGTTAGGTCGTGGACTAGACAACAGAAAACTTAATCTTCATTTTCCATTGGACAGTTCCCCTCAAAACTTTGCTGACTTCCATACGCTCACAACTATTTCTACTAAAGGCGATGTTAAATACACAGTTGGTAGAGTTGGGAATGGAGTTCACTTTGACGGTAGTTCATTCAACTATGGAGATACGCCTCGTTCTAGATTCTCACACTCTGGCACTTTTTCTATTGGCCTTTGGCTCAAACCAGAAAAAACTACCTTTCCTATACTAGGCAAGTGCGAAGTCTCTGGAGGTCAACTCAATAAAGGTTACCTGCTTTCTCTAAATCAAGGGAAAGTGAACTTTGCACTTTACGGAAACTCCTCTGAAAATGCGATGGACGTACTTACTAAGGCAGTAATTAAAGAAAATGAATGGCTTCATATTCTAGTTCAATACGAAGATAAACAAGTTAAGATCTTCCTCAACGGTAAAGAATCTGAAGTAGATGTCAAATCCACCCTTACTGAAAACTTTGCAAGTACAGGGCCACTAGTAATAGGCTTTAAGCACTTCAAAGGTCTCCTTGACGATGTCAGAATCTGGTCGAGAACGTTAAGTGCTTCTGAGATAGAAGAACTCGTAGAGTTTAGAGGCGAATCCGACATCGAAAAAACAGTAAAGAGGTATCGCAAGCTACAAGCAAATGCTGACCAACAGAAGAATGTTGTCTCTGAAACTCCGATAGAAGAACCTGAGGAAACTAAAAAATATTCATCTGAATTAGGTCAAGCCCTCTTTTCTTTGATGAATAACTTTGACGAATGGGATAGCTACGCTGAAAAAGTCGAAAGCATAGCGAGAAAAGAATTTGATTCAAATCCAGAAAAACGCTACCTAAAGTTTATCTCCAAATATGCAAAAGACTCTAAAAAAGCTTTAATCAGAACAATACAAGAAAAGCGTAACTTTGAGAAGATTAAAGATAAAGGCTTAGACGACAAATTTATAGACCACGCCGTTCACAAACTATCTGACAAGTCTTTTAGTTTTCTCGAAGAAGCTCCTTATGGGGAAGTTGAACGCATTTACTACTATGACGAAGCAAGGTCTCAAGAAGCATTTACTTCACTAATTGACCTCTCTTTGGACGAAAATGAAGGCCTTTTCAAAAAGAACCCTCTTGCTGCTTTTGCCGCAATTATTATTTCTAAAGGTAAGCTTCACAAAAAGATAAGAGATAAGGCTTCTGACGACGGCAAAGCATTAATACTAATCAATAACCTCTTCGAGGCCCTCAAATGATTAAGCACCTAACTTTATTAATCAGCCTATTACTTTCTTCTACTCTTTTTGCGCAAACAGATGATCTTGAAGAAGGTACATTAATCGCTGCGAAACAAGCTTATTCTGAAGGTAAAATCAAAAATGCAATGATCCTTGTAAGCTTTGTATTAGAAGTAAATAAAGACAATCTTGAAGCCCAAGACTTTATTGAAACTATAAAAAACAAAAAGCGCATTCGCTTATACGAAAGATTCCCTGATCAAGGCCTTGGCTATACTGACTTTCTCGGACAGGTTATCGAGACTATTCCAGAAGGACAAAAAGATCAGCGAGACTTTATTGCCTTTATTGCAAAAACGGTTAATCCAAAATCAAAAACCGCGAAACTTTCAAAAGACGACCGTTTTGCACCGTTTTATAAAAAGTACTTTCCCAATACACCCACAGATTCACCAATGGATAACTCTACCAAAGTAGATCAAGAACTCGTGAAGCTTCTACGCGGAAAAAAACCATTTGAAAAAGCAAGGCTATATAAAATCGATAAATTAGCCTATAACCCGACAAAGCTATTAACTATCATAAATGACTTTAACTCAAAGCTAAAACATGTTGATTTAGACTTCCAAATAAATAATCGCGCTATTCCTTACGAAAACCTCTCACGCAACGATGAGTACGTAAGCTACCTTGGCCCTGACCTAGATGTCAAAAGCCGCCCTATTCTCTTTAGGAATATAACACTTATGGAGTTCATAAAGTACCTAGATTTCACACTGGCATTAAATGTCAAAGAAGTCAGAAACTCTCTAATAATTGAGAAAGGCCTCAAAGGTAAAGGTGATCGCCCATACTACTTTAAATATGCTGATGAATTTATAAATGAAATAAAGCAATCTACTCTACAAGCTAGAGCACAATACGATAAAAAGCCGGTTCAAATAAAAGGCTACGTAACTGAGATAAAAGCTTTATCCGATAAACTGCTTGTGGAGATCGACAATCACTTTGTCGTAGAAATCGACAATAAGCACCTTAAAAAAGATACAATCAAAAATTTATCTGATCGCCTGAAGGAAATGAAAACGAATCCTGCGAAGGCCCAAAAATTCTTAAAAGTCACCTTGAGAGGCACTGTTTCAATCAAAACTGTCTCAAGAACTTTTATCACCAATTGTTCTTCACTTTTAGCCGAAGACGCGCCTTACTTCTATACTACTTTTTAATTCCCCATTTCGGCACACTTACTGCGTTGATGCTCCATAAGATTACACTTTGGAGCGTCAAATGCACGAAAATATTATTGAACAACTTAGGGTTAAACTCTCTGACAACTCTATTGAACTCCCCATGCTACCCGAAGTTGCCCAAAAAGTTATCGCTATTACATCTAGCGAAGACTGCAACGCAGGACAACTTTCAGACCTTATTCATAAAGACCAATCATTAGCTGGTAACATCCTTAAGATTACCAACTCGGCAAGTTATGCTGGCAATATGAAGATAGTTTCTCTTCAACAAGCCATCGCTCGCCTTGGGATAAATATGCTTAGGGAAATAGCATTAGCTGTATCTGTTCAAAACAGTTTATTTAATGTTCCCGGACAAGAAAAAGTAATTAATTACCTTTGGAAACATAGCTTAGCATCTAGCGCATTCTCCAAAGAAATAGCCAGGAGTAGAAGAAAGAATGTTGAGAGCGCCTATTTATGTGGACTCCTTCATACAATCGGCAAGCCAATTGTCCTAAAACAGCTACATCAAATTTGCAAAACAGAAAAAAATAAGCTTTCCGAAGAAGAGACTCTCGAAATACTCAACACAGAGCATAAAGCTATAAGTCTTAGACTTGCAAAAGAATGGGATCTACCGGAACAAATAATCCAATCAATAGAATACTTCGACCATTATTCAGAGTGTGAAAACTTTGAAGACGAAGTTCACACTGTCGTTCTAGCTCATATGTGTGCCGATGAACTCATCAGTGAAGAAAGTCTTGATTTATCCGATCACGAAATTATCGATTTCTTGAACATGTACCCAGAAGATATAGAAGCGGTACTCGACAAGAAAGAAAAAGTTCTTGAACTAATCAACTCGATGGGGTAACAAAATGAGCTTCGACTATGACTTCATTGTAATCGGTAGTGGCCCTGGCGGTCATAACGCTGCAATAAACGCTTCTAAAAATGGCCAAAGTGTAGCCATCATCGAAAAAGAACGTGAGATCGGTGGAGCCTGTGTTCACCAAGGAACGATCCCCAGTAAAACTCTAAGAGAAACAGCATCCAACCTTTCAAGGTTCACTAAAAGTGCAAATAGTTTTGAATTCTCACTTAACGAAAATGTTCAAGTTGAAAGCTTAATGAACCGCAAAGTCCAAGTACGGAAAGCTCATGTCAAGTATATGGAGAACCAACTAGATGACGTTGATTCGTTTCGCGGTAAAGGAACATTTATCGATGATCATACTATTGAGATAAAAGACCTTAAAGGAAATACTAAGCAGATCTCTGGCAAGTACATCATCATTGCTACAGGCTCTCGACCACGTGACCCGGAAAATATTCCAACAGATCACGAGCATATACTCGATAGTGACTCCATCCTATCAATGATTTATCTACCTTCATCAATCACGGTTTTAGGTGGCGGTGTTATAAGCTGTGAGTATGCTACGATTTTCTCTGTACTTGGTGTCAAAGTCACAATTATTGATACTGCTGATAGACCACTTAGGTTCTTAGATCCGCAAATTACTGATAAGTTCATAGAAAGTTTTGAAAATGAAAATGGAACTTACCTTGGCGAAAGAAAGATTGAATCCGTTGAGTGGGATGGAGTCAGTGAAGTTATCACGAAGCTTGAAGGTGGCGAAGTCATCAAAAGTCAAAAGATGCTTGTTGCCTTAGGACGACTCGCAAATGTAGAAATACTCAACCCAACTAAAGTCGGTGTGACTCTAACTCCGAGAAATCAAATAATTGTTAATGAAAACTACCAGACGGAAGTACCTCACATATATGCCGTAGGTGATGTTATTGGCTTCCCGGCTCTTGCCTCCACATCTATGGAACAAGGTCGTCGAGCTATTGCTCATGCACTCAATCTAGATATGGGTACTCCTTTTGAAAATGTACCTATGGGTATTTACACTATTCCAGAGATCTCATGTATTGGTTTAGCTGAGTCTGAAGCAAGAGAAAAACATGGCAATGGCATAATCATTGGCTATGCAAATTTTGACGAAGTTGCTCGTGGGCAAATCTCGGGTATATCAGATGGTTTGCTAAAAATCATTTGCGCTGAAGATGGCCAAACCATTCTTGGAGTACACATCATCGGTGAAGGCTCCACAGAACTTATCCATGTTGCCCAGATGGCAATCTTGGGAGGTTTACCTTTAAACACATTTATTGAAAATGTCATGAACTTCCCTACTCTAGCTGAAGCCTACAGAGTTGCGGCTATGGATGTAGCTGTAAACTTTGCCAAGAAAAATAAAAAGTAAAAAAAAGTATTTTTTTATAACACGTTATTAAAACCCATGACAATTATCTCCTGTAAGCAATTTATTTTACGGAGAATTTTTGTATGCGTATGCGTATGTGTCATGTGTGGTTGTTTTTGTTTCTAGGCTCCATCTGTGGAGCCCAGGACAAAACAATAGCTGAAGATAAAGCCTTCAGCACCAAAATCGATAAGATAGTCCTCTACGGCCTAAAGAAACTTAAACAAAGACCAACTAAACCTTGTAACGACGATGTATTTGTTAGAAGAATCTACCTAGATACCATTGGTCGAATCCCAACTTACTTTGAATACTCAAAATTCATGAGTGCTTCACCTGCAGATCGTCGTCAGAAACTTATCGATGAACTCTTAAACTCAGAAGCCTATGTAAGTCACAACTTCAACTACTGGGCCGATGTTCTTAGACCTCGTCGAGTCCAAGATAGCCTTGAACCGGAAAACTATTCAGCATTCATTAAGCAATCTCTTCGTGAGAATAAAACTTACGACAAGTTTGTTTATGAAATGCTTTCTGCTAAAGGTGAAGTTTTTAAACCAGGTAATGGCGCTACGGGTTACTATATGAGAGATGCGGGTATGCCGTTAGACAACCTCTCAAACTCTATGAAGATCTTCCTAGGAACAAGTATGGAGTGTGCCCAGTGTCACGACCACCCCTACAGTAAATGGACACAGTTAGACTTCTACAAACTGGCAGCTTTCACTTCTGGTGTAAAAATGAACAGAAATGTTGAGAGAAGAAGCAAAGAAGATGAGATGTATAAAAAAGATCGTGAGATCTTTAAACCTGATTTTGCTAAAGCTCAAGTTTTTGGACAAGTCACTAGAATCAAGCATTCTTCAATCGAAAACACTGGTCTTGGCGTTATTCGTTTACCACATGACTACGACTATGATGATGCCAGACCACACCAAGCCATCAAAGCTGAAGTTCCATTCGGTCCAAAAATAGAACCAAAATTCACCGATAAGTCCCTGAAAGAATTAAAATATATGAACACTAGAATCAGTGCTCCTGAAATTAATTCCAGAAAGACTTTTGCCGAATGGGTAACTTCTAAACAGAATCCACTTTTTGCCAAAACTATTGCAAACCGCATGTGGGCAAAGATCATGGGTGCTCCATTTGTCGGTAACCTTACTGACATAACAGCAAAGAAGAAAGGCGTGAACCCTTACCTTACTAAAGAGCTCACAACTGTCATGGCAGCAATAAACTTTGATCTAAAGCGCTTTCAAAGAATAATCTTTAACTCTAAAACCTATCAGCGTGAAACTGCTAGACAGGGTTTAGACAGTAAAACAAAATATGCCTTCCATGGGCCACTACTTAAGAGACTCTCTGCGGAACAGATCTGGGACTCAATCTTATCTATGGCTCTTGCAAACCCAGATGCCTCGATTCGAAATAAAAACCAATACGGCCCTTATGACTACTTCTTTACTAAAGTGGCAAACATGAAAGCAAGTGACATGGCTAAGTACGTCAAAGACCATGATTACAATCGTGGAACTTTCATGAAAGCTCTTCGTAAAGAAGCTGCTCAATTGAACGATAAACGCGGTGGTAACATGAAGCTGCAGTTACCTAAGAAAAGCAAAAACATGATTGAGTATGAAAAGCTTTCTGCACAAATCTCTAAAGCACAGCAGCAAAAAAAGTACCGAGATGCCAAAAAGCTTGAAAGTAAGCGGCTCTCTCTAAAACGTAAAATGACGAGAAATAGAGAAAATGTAAATATGATGGTCTCTATGAAGTCTCAACCTTCTGGCCCTGAGTACACAAGAGCCTCTGAGCTTTCTTCTCCGGCTCCACCGAACCACTTCCTTGCAAAGTTTGGACAGTCTGAAAGAGTTGTTATAGATGGCGCTTCGGCTGAGTCTTCTATACCTCAAGCC
The DNA here is from genome assembly GCA_021232515.1 of Lentisphaeraceae bacterium. GTDB lineage: Bacteria > Verrucomicrobiota > Lentisphaeria > Lentisphaerales > Lentisphaeraceae > JAKVBD01. The sequence goes on along the minus strand of JAJPOQ010000119.1, from coordinate 50,858 downwards.
TTTACACTCATGAATGGCAAAATTGAAGATATGTTGATTCTCAACGATAATAGCTACTTGATGAAGAATCTTAACAGTGCTCAAAAGACTGATGAGAAGATCACCATTGCCTTTAACTGCATACTTTCCAGAAAACCTAAATACTCGGAAATGGCTTTATTTAAAGACTTATTTAGCAGAGATTCAAAAAGTGCCGAGCGTGATTTAGTCTGGACTCTTTTAAATTCAAACGAATTCATTTTCAAACGCTGAGGTCAATGATGAAAAAATTATTAAATAAATCTGATGAGCTCACAAGACGAGCGTTTATGCAACACTCTGCGGCCTCTCTGCTTGGAGTAACGGCAACAACAAACTTACTAAACGCAGCAAGTCCTGCAAGCAAAGGCGGAACTGCTAAGTCCGTAATTTACCTTTACATGAGTGGTGGTGTCAGTCACCTCGACAGTTTCGATATAAAACCAGAAAACAGTAAAGTTCGCGGTGAAGCATCGGCCCTAAAAACAAATGCCGATGGCGTAAGAGTCAGTAAATTCTTTCCAAACATGGCTAAGCAAATGAATAAAGTTGCAGTCATAAACTCCATGACTACGACCCAAGGTGCTCATGCTGAAGGTGAGTACTTCATGAGAACTGGCTATGCAAATCGTGGTACAATTCAGCATCCTGAGTTAGGTGCTTGGTTTAGTCGTCTTCTTGGCAATAATGGCGGTACACTCCCGGCAAATGTAAAAATAAAATCTTCAGGAACACTTGGCGCTGGTTATATGCCCGGTAAGTATGGAGCTCTACCTGTCAACAACCCTAAAGAAGGTGTTCGCTACAGTGCTCGCCATAAAAAAGTTTCTCCTGACATGTTTGATAAAAGAATCGATATCCTTCAAAAGATTAATCGTGACTTTCAACAGACCTACAGGCAGAAAGATGTTCAGTCTTACACAGACACCTATAACGACGCTATTAAACTAATGAAGAGTAAAGACCTCGATGCATTCGACATATCTAAAGAAAAGAAAAATGTCCTTGCCAACTACGGCGACAACCGTTTCGGACAAGGTTGTGTTTTGGCTCGCCGACTTGTTGAGCGTGGTGTTCGTTTTGTCGATGTACATCTAGGTGGCTGGGATCACCACGACGACATCTACAATCGCTTCCAATCAAATGCAGCTACTTTAGATAAAGCTATGGCGGCTCTTTTGGCGGACTTATCTTCTCGTGGTTTACTCGACAGCACATTGGTCGTACTAGCGACTGAGTTTGGTCGTACACCGATTATAAATGTCAACAGAGGTCGTGACCACTTCCCTAAAGCCTACAGCTGCTTACTTGCTGGTGGTGGAATCAAAGGTGGAGTCACTTACGGCAAAACGGATAAAGACGGTATAAATATCATCGAAAACAAAGTCAAAGTTCCTGACTTTAATGCAACCATTGCACATGCCGCAGGTATTCGTCTTGATCAAGTCATCACCTCTGCATCTGGAAGACCGTTTACAGTCGCCGATAAAGGTAAACCTATAACATCACTATTCTAAATCTCCCGACACACAACAACATAGCCCTGCTTCTTTAAGTCGCTTTATTGAAGCAGGGTTTTTATACAATCTCCCGACACACAACAACATGACTCGCCTCAGAACTTCGGTACTGAGGCGGGTTTTTTATTTCTGAATAAACTGGATTTGTTTTTGAGCTAGAAGATTTAACTACTCAAGGCGGATTACTGAAAACTAACAAACTGACCACTGAACTCTAACAAACTGATTACTGAACTCTAACAAACTGATTACTGAACTCTAACAAACTGATCACTGAACTCTAACAAACTGATTACTGAACTCTAACAAACTGATCACTGAACTCTAACAAACTGATCACTGAACTCTAACAAACTGATTACTGAACTCTAACAAACTGATCACTTAAAAGTCAGTACCATCTTTCTTTCTGCGAGGAGTTTACCATTTTCATGATAAGGAATCATCCGTAAAGACCAGCGCCCTTTGCGCGGATCCCATGGCATGATATTCGCAAAAGAATTTCCATGAGGAATATAACGAGCCTTCACCTCTTCACTGACAATTTTGCCATTGACGACAAAGATAACCACCTTCACATTGCGCTCAACTTCCGCAACAATATTTATATCCTTACCGTACTTACTAAAATCAATTGTCGTGTCTTTAGTTATTTCTTGAAGAATCTTACCTGTATCTCTTTTGATAAGTAACAAACGACGAATTGGTGGTATCTCATCAGCTTTACGCTTCTTAACCATCTGTCCGCCTCTATAAACAGTCGTATTTTCTCCACCATTTACAAAATAAGACTTTTCTGTATGCAAAGAGCGAAAATGAACACGCCCTTCATGCACGACTAAAACATCTCGCCAATTCTCAGCCCAAAGAGTAAACTCTGTACCGATAATCTCTGCGACAGTAAAAGGTGTTTCAAAATAAATAGGCGTCTTCTTTTGAGGTGTAATAACAGCGTCAATACGCCCATTGGTCAAAAGAACTTTTCGACTGCTATCATTATTAAAACTAAACATTGAGCCTTTACCGACTTTTATGATCGAACCATCTTTAAACTTTAACCGCGCACTCTTCTGATAAGTACGTAAAAGGGTTCCCATAACAACAGCATCGCCCTCTTTATATGAAATGTTGCCATTCTTCAATTCCCCTTCAAGAATAACTAGCTCTGGTATAGTCTGAACTTCTTTTTTAGGCATAAAAGTAACTATTCCAGAAATAATAAGTGCCGCTGCCGCAGCAAGGAAAAAGAAGAATTTGCCTTTCGACTTTTTCTTTTTGGATTTCTTAAACTTAGCTACTGTTTTCCTGTTTGGTTTTGAAGAGTTTTTCTTTTTATTCTCATGCTGAATTCTCTTCTTAACTGAATCGACAAATTTCTGATCTCGTGTCTTAGATCTTTCTTTGGCCTTAATCGAAGAAGTTACAGATGCTGTAAAACAATCACTTGAGCGCTCTTCCTGTAAAGTTTGTGAGACTAACTCTGTCATCGCCAAAGTCTCTGCTAATTCCTTTAAGACCTCTGGATTATCTCTGGACAATTCTTTAAATTGAGCGACATCTGCATCGCTTAAGTCTTCAGAAATAAGCTTACTTAAAAAGTCTTCGAGTTGTTCGTTTTCACTCATGAGCCAAACAAACCTTCTCTTTCATTGACACACTTCCGAAGTCCTGAGATAATTCTTGCCAATAAGTGACGGATTGTGCTTGAGTCTCGTTGCATTTTAACGGCGATAGATGCGGCTGTCTTACCGCCTTCAAACTTCAGGTTCAATACTTCTTTATTCCGGTCTGGCATATTTTCGATACAGGATTTCACTAACTTCAATTTTTCCTGAGCCTGAAACTCTTCAACAACAGAAACCGCCTCTTCTTGCATCAAGTCTGTGAGGTTTTCATTCAATAAACGAAAACGACGAGCTGATTTTCGACGCTCATTTAAAACTAAGTTTCGAGCTATGCCTAACAACCAACTCCGAATACTTCTTGAGTTATCGAATTCACTAAATTTGCGGTAAGCAACAATAAAGGTTTCTTGAGCTATGTCATCAACAAAACCAGAAGGTATCCCTAGCACGCGTATACAGGCACGAACTGATGCTTGATGTTCATTGACGATCTCGCCAAATTCATCGATGTTTTTGAATTTCTTATTATTCACAGACTAAGTTTAACTCGAGCTTTTACCTTCTATTGTCATGAAAAGTCAAAACGTGTGCCCAAAATCATTTTATATTGAACTTTTTCAATATACTTTATGAAAGTTACAGCACAGAAACAAATATTATTCACTTAAGGTAGATATGGACTTCAACAACTTCTTTGTTCCAGCAGATGAAAAGCATGTCAAAAAAGAGAAAGAAAAAGCTCGAGAAATGCGCAAGTCTCAATGGTGGAAAAACCGTTGTGGAGAAGCTCTTTGTTACTACTGTAAAGCTAAGTTCTCTCCAAAAGAACTAACGCTCGATCATGTCGTCCCAATTATTCGCGGTGGAAAGACAACTAAAGGGAATTGTGTCCCCTGCTGTAAAGAATGCAACAGTCAAAAAAAATACTTACTCCCTATCGAGTGGCAGGAGTACCTACAAAAGCTCCAAAAAGACTCCAAAGATCACCTAAAGTAACTCTATAAGTTTCGGTGATTATAGGTATAAGCCGTTTTAGTTTTAGGATCGAAAGCAAAGTAGTACTTACGACCATCTTTTACGCCAGTAGTAATAAGCGCATCTTTAACTGTAATGGAAGCTATTTCCTCTGTCTTTAAATCGTAATAATTCACAAAGCTTTCTTGGACCTCAAGCGTCAATTCAGAGAAACCCTCTTGACTTTCCACCCATTTTTTAAAAGAGCTCTCAGAGGTGAAAAAACGCCAACCTTCCCAGTCTTCACCTTCTTTGTAGTAGTGAATTTTTGTCGCATCTTTAGTGACGTTCAATCCCGCTGCAGCCGCAGAATTATTATGAAAAGTGTATCTATAGTCATAGAGCCCTGAAACCATAAAAAGTGTCGCACCACCAAGAATAGCGAAGAGAATAAGAAAGCGCCCAAAAGAACTGTTCATAATTTACCTTTTAAGGTAAATGATACAATAAAAATGCTATACATCCTCGTTCCAAAGCCCATAAAAACGCCAAATTTTTTCATTCATTGAATCACACTCAGCTTTAGTCGAATGGTCAATGAAGATAACCCCAGGTAAAATTTTGCGCTCTTCCTTATAGTCTGCAAGCTCTTCAGCTGTGACTCGAGTCTCTAGAAACTTTAAAGAGGCAAAAGCATACAATTGACAATACGGAAGTAAATTTTCGCGCCTTAGAACAGATATCTCATCAAAGTCTACAGCTTCCTTAACCTCATGTATGCCAAAGTGCTTAGTCGTCTTTTCAACTGAAGGAATTTTTCCTTTCTTAAAAACAGCAACGCTTTTAGTTGTTAAGCGGTGAACCCCCATAATCAACATTGCAGTTGCTACACCAAACAAAATCCAAGTACCACCGCCTTCACCACCAGTTGCCCACATTGCATAAGCACCAATCGCAGAGGCAATGAACCAAACGCCGCCAAATTGCTTGCGTTTATGGGAGTGAAAAACTAAATCTTCTGTTTCTTCTTTCATCGACTCTTCAAGTTTTTGCTCAAATCTTACCAAAGCTTTAAGATCTTGCAAGGAGAATTTAACTATTATTTACCGGCTTAGGGTCAGAGTAATAATCCTCATAGAACTTTTGAGTATTTATAGACTTTGAAAGACGCCTTAAAAAAAGGTACTTAAATAGTAAGAAAAATATCTGTAATGCATTCTTCCAAACTGGCTTATGCTGCCAACGACGGACGGATACATTCAAACCACCATCTAACTTCCTTACTTTTCCATGATTCTGAAGATGCATTGCGAGCTCAACATCCTCCATCAAAGGAATCCTTTTCAAACAGTCTTTCTCTAGTACAAGTCGGCGTCTAAAAAACTGACCTTGATCACCAAAAGAAATCCCTGAAATAGTCATACGCAAATTATTTAAAAACTCGATAACTCGATACTTAAAGGACTGGCTTTCAAAGTGAGCTCCAACCGCTCCACCGATCAAATCTTGATCGACAGAACAAGCATGTGTCACCTTTTCTAATAAGTGCTTATCCAAACGCTTATCTGCATGAAGAACTAAAACTATGTCTGTTGAGAGCTTTTCAAGACCTGCATAAAGCTGATTCCCTCTACCTTTGGTAGAACACACAACAACGTCAAAACCAAAACCCTCAAATAACTTGACTGTATCATCCGATGAGCCGCCATCGACAATAACGACCTGTTCAGCTGCGAAAGTTTGTTCTCTAAGATCAGTAACGATACTCTCTACATTTTCAGCTTCATTCAATACAGGGATAATAACCCCCACACTTTCACCTTCTGTAGAACTACTCTTTACTTGGACGCCTCGCAACCTTTTAAAAGTCAAATAAACCAGTAGTAAAAGAACTGGTAGATACTGCAACAACTGATCCACTCCTGAGTGAGTAAAACCCACACCTTCACGAAGTCTTTGGTAAACGCCAAAGTAGAAAACTGAGCTTATTGACCAACACATAATCAAAGGAGAATGGACTATCACTCCAACTGCCACAGCTAAAGTTAAGTACCAAGGATGAACTGTTGGCGACAGTAATAAAAATGATAATAAGCAGAATAAAAAACCTCTATAAACGTTATCCTGAGTCAACCAGTAACCAAAGACAAAAGCTACCAGTAAAGCAAGGCAAATTATTTTTGCCGCACCGTGACCAACCAACAAAGCTACTAAATAATGAATGGAATCGTTGAACTGCATTTCTTGACCAAATCGAATAACTGACTGATTCATCTCCAAAAAACTAGACTCAAATGAAAATGCTGGCAACAGAACAGCAAGAACATAAATAAGTAAATACTGAATGTTTTCACGACGGATAATAAATGGTAATAACAACAACATTGGTAACTTTACTCCGACAGCTAAGCCTGCAGTAAATGCTGACAGAAACCAATACTTTTTATCTTTAAAGTAGAATGCTGCCAAAGTCAAAAAAATCAGCAGAGAGTCAACGTGTCCCTCACCGCTGAAAGCTACTAGAATCAATGGATTCAAAGCGTAAAATACAAGATTTTTAAGCGATTTCTGATAACGCCCTAAAATCTGTATTAAGAAGTAAATGCTAGCAAAATCAAAGAAAGTCAAAACTACTTTAAAGAAAAGAGGGTCTTCAGAAAAGTAAGCGATCCCCTTGAACACTAACAAGGAAAATGGGCCATAAATCGCCGTCCAGTCTTTATGGTTTATTCCTTCCCAAGTACCAGATCGCAAATGACTAAGAGCTGCTGAATCAGGCGATAAAACATATGGATCGTAACCACTCAGTAGAACCTTGCCTTCCCAGATGTATCTATAAATGTCATCTGACTCGGCAAAAGAAAGCATTAATAACCGGGCCACAAAAGCAACCATTACAATTAAAGTTAACTGACCGACATGAAACTCTTTTGGACTAAAGTGCCAGGTAAGAAGCATAAAAGTAGATGTCACTAAAAATGAGATGAGAAACTGCACATCGCCAGCTTGTGATTGACTTAAGAAATAGACCCCGACTAAACTAAGCAACGCGCAAATAGACTGAGGTTCGTTCAGTGCAGAAAAAGATTTCGCAAAAAAACCATTGTGAACCAAAGACAAGATGCCATTAAACAAAAACCCCATAGCGTAAACACCGATAAAAAAACTCGCTACCCATTGTTCATTCAATAAAAAATAGCGCAGAGCAAAAATCGTATAAAGTCCGGCAGCTATCTCCACAAAAGGAACGACCGGAACTTTAACCACATAGTGCTTTTCTTCTTTATCGCCTTTCTTTGGAGTTCTTACAAAGCCGCTCACTTTACCAGTCAAGGCTTCTAACACAGCCTTAGTATTTGAAATGCATAAACCACTCCCAATAAACATAAGCGCCGGATAGCAAAGCAAGTTTTTGTACCAATCCTTAAAAAGAGTTTTTTGTGAAGTTACATAGATAAGTGAAGGTGCTGAAAAACAGATAAATAAGGATGCATAAAGCCAGAGTACATTTTTAGAATCTGCGGTATAACCATTCAGCGCCGCCACTGGCCAAGCCAAAAGAGCTGTCAACAACATCAGTGGATGAATCAGGTAGTGAGTCGTGTGCATCAAAGCTTGGTATTTTTTAAATATCCCAGCTTCCTTATCATGAAGAATCTTTGGTATTACTTTCAACGCTGTCTGCATTGATCCTTTGGCCCAGCGAAACTGTTGAGACTTAAAAGCATTTATATCTGATGGAACTTCTGCAGGGCACTCAACATCGAGTAAATAGTGGGTCTTCCAACCGGCAATTTGCATGCGATAGGAAAGATCCATATCTTCAGTCAAAGTATCATCTGACCAGCCTCCTCCGTCATGAATAGCTTGTACTGACATGATTCCAGCTGTGCCATTGAAGTTCATGTACAGGTCATTCCAATCACGCGCAGACTGCTCTACCGCAAAGTGACCGTCTATTCCTAAAGATTGAACACGAGTTATAAGTGATTCATTTCTATTTAAGTGCCCCCAACGTGCTTGAACTAAACCGACCTTTTCGCCTCGAAAGAAGTGTGGCATGGCTCTCAACAAATAGTCTTTGTTGGGCACAAAATCGGCATCAAAAATAGCGACATATTCACTCTTAACTTTCTTTAAAGCCTCTGCTAATGCCCCAGCTTTGTAACCTTTTCGATCGGTTCTATGAACATGCTCAATCTTTATCCCTTCATCTCTATACTTTTTGACTAGCTTCGCTATAAGGTTGTAAGTTTCATCCGTTGAATCATCCACAACTTGAATGAAGTGCTTGTCTTTGGGGTAGTCCAATTCTACTACAGAGTCGATAACTCTTTCAGCGACATTCAGTTCATTAAATATCGCAATCTGGGTAGTGACTGTTGGGTATTTTTCTAAAGCTATATCAAAACTCTGAGCTGCATTTCTCTTCTCTTTGACTCGGCGTCTAAAAAGAAAAAACATGACATAGCAGTTCAAACTTAAAAATAGAAGAATGAAAGACACGGCAAGGTAAAATATAAGTAGAGCCTGGCTCATCAGTCCGCTATAGCTCCACCACACGAACTGCCGCAACCTGCAGTACATGTAAAGCAGTGTTCATTGACAGCAATTGGTAAGTCTAACCACGTTTGAGAATTAAAGTCATTTACATGTATTTTCTTAGTTCCAGGGAATAATTCTATCTGATTATTAAAGTCACAATCATAAATGTAACCCTGCCAATCGACGTTCAATTGGTCTCGGCACATAAGTCCATCAAGCGTAGCTTCATTGAAGTGATTCTTTAAAAGCTCAACATAGTTTTCATACAGCCCACTACTCTCAAGATCTTCCTTATAACGACCAACCGGAACATTTGCGATGGCGATAAGATTATTAAAAACTATACCAAAACGCTCTTTAAGGATTTTTTTATAAGCGACTTCAAGCGATGCTGAATCTGGAGGTAAAACTGGTTTCAAAGGATTATAAACTAAAGTGAGTGGAAGACTTGTGCCATAACCTAGTTCATTTAGCCAAAGTAAAGCATCTATACTTTTTTGGAAAACACCTTCTCCCCTCTGTTCATCAACATTCTCTTCTTCATAACACGGAAGAGAAGCAACTATCTGAGGTTTGTATGTTTGAAAAAGTTTGCCGAGTGACTTCTTACGACTCAAGGCTGCCGTTAAATTGCAACGGACGATAACCGTTTCACAAAGGCTCGATAATTCTTTGAGAAGATATGGAAAGCTTTTGTTTATTTCAGGAGCTCCACCTGTTATATCTGCCACTGAAAATGACGTGCGTTGAGCAAGTGCGACTATCTCTTCTGCGGTTTCCTGAGATAAGTCTTCTTCTCGATCCGGACCTGCTGAAACATGACAGTGGCTGCAAACTTGATTACACTTCTTACCGACATTTATCTGTAAAACTCGAGGTTTGACTCGACTTAAAGATGGAAATCTATCAACTCTCATTTATGCAAAGCTCGCTTAGTTCATCTTGCCAATCTTGCGGAAGATCCTCCCAATAGTCCAAATCATTCTTCTCTGAAAGTAATCTATAAGAAATATTTTGCTCGTGGAGAATAGTCATAGTCTGCTCAAAAACTCGAGCACTGCCCCAATCAATATTTTCAAAAAGGCAGGTGTAAGGCTTATTCATAGCAATGAGATAGTAGCCGCCATCTGTAGCGGGACCGAGAACAACGTCCACGTCATCTAGATAAGTCTCAACATCCGCTAACTCTTCATGAGATATATCGATACAGTCTGTACCAATAACAGTCAGTTTTTCCGTTTCATCTAAAAACTGTTCACTAACAGCTGATTTGAGCTTTAAACCTAGGTCACCATCAACCTGTTTCTTAGAATCGTATCTATCACTAAACTGACGAAAAAGCTCTTCACTATCACCAGCTAGGTAAAAGACTGACTTATACTTTGATGAACTAACCATCGATGTAACGTCCGCTAGCATTCTTTGGTAAATTTCTAGAGTACGTTTGTCTCCACAGGTTTCAGCCAATCTAGACTTAACCTTTCCGAGCTCTGGTAGTCTTGCAAATACACAAATCTTCATGAAATTCCTATAAGTTTAAACATCTATTCACGAAGGCTCGCGAACTATGTCAATGGCGGCATAGATTCTGCAAATTTTTTCAATTCTTTTTCTGTAGAATTAAATGCCCCACTCTGAACGCCAGAAAGAGTCTTAAGCATGAGTTGGTACGAAAAGTCAAATTTGTGAATAAGCTTAAAGGTGGCATCTCTGTATGGTCCCCAGTCACTACCTGAAGACTGAAACATCGGCGTTACTAGCTTACTGACAAACTGCATCCAGCGTATATGCTTTCTACGCACTTTAGTATAGTTAGCAAAAGCCTCTCTTATATCCGTAAAGTCCCGAAGACACTTATTTAAGATCCAAGCATCATAAACACCTAAACTTACACCTTGCCCAAGCTGTGGACTCATAGCATGTCCAGCATCACCAATACATAGCAAGTTTTCATCATGCCACTTGTTCATAGTTATGTGACTGTATGAAGCATAAAGTATATCTTCACGACTTTGAATTCGGTTTACCAGTGGCTCAATTTTGGGAAATAAAGTAGAAACCTCTTCTTTCCAAGAAAGCAAAGACGCCTCACGCCAAATATCTACTCTTGAACTACGAATGCTCCAAAAGAGGCTAACTGAAGGATCTTTTGTTTCTGGATGTTTACCTATCGGCAACATACCAGCGATATTTTTAGTTGACTTATAAACCTGACGTAATTCACCATTAAACTCTTGTTCTTTATCTGGAACAATCACCCAAAGTGCACCCCACTTATAGTCGTGAACTTTCTGCTTAACATTGTACTTATTGCGAAGTTTAGAGTTCTTCCCGTCACTTAAAACCATGGCATCAAAACAACCAAGGCTTTCACCTTCTTTGATTAACTCAACACTTCCATCCGAAAGTCTTTTAAAGTCATCAACCGGACAACCAGTAACATACTTAACATTACTTTCTTTAAGTTGTTTGAGAAGAATGTTGAAAATGGAGCCACGATGAATACCCACGCCATAGCAACCCGGGTGAAGGTCTTTGTAAGCTAGATTTAAAACAGTTTTGCCGTATTCGTTTTCGCCATAAAGACGATTCACCTTGGCACCAGTTGCGAGAAATTCGTCAAGAACACCAAGTTGCTGAAGCGCAAACATACCGGCAGGCTGAATCAAAACCCCAGCACCAACAGGTCTAGGATCAGGGACTTTTTCAAAGAGGGTCACTTCATGACCGGACTTAGACAAAAAAAGTGCCGCCGACATGCCAGCTGCACCAGATCCGACTATAGCAATATTGTAGTGACTTTTACTCAAGAAACAAAACTCCTCATTAATATCAAAATAGGAGGAAAATGAGGCCAAACCAAAGGGTCTGGCCTAAAAGATTAATCTTTTTGAATTTTCTTAGGTAAATTAAGCTTAAGGTGAAGTTCCTTAAGTTGCTTATTATCTACTTCTGAAGGAGCATTCATCATCAAGTCTTGTGCTTGTTGGTTGAATGGGAAAGCAATGATCTCACGGATATTCTTTTCACCAAGGATCATCATAACCATACGGTCAACACCAGGAGCAATACCGCCGTGTGGAGGTGCGCCGTGTTTAAATGCATTGATCATACCGCTAAACTGTTCATCAACAACTTCAGGACCGTAACCAGCTATTTCAAAAGCTTTATACATGATCTCTGGCTTATGATTTCGAATAGCACCAGATGAAAGTTCGATGCCGTTACAAACAAGGTCATACTGCCAAGCAAGTATCTCTAAAGGATCTTTATTTTCTAAAGCATCCATCTCACCCTGAGGCATAGAGAATGGATTGTGACTGAACTCAACAGAACGAGTTTCTTCGTTAAACTCAAACATTGGGTAATCTACAACCCAGCAAAATTTAAACTCTTCTTCATTGATAAGACCGAGACGGTTTGCAAGCTCAGTTCTAACATGAGAACCTATGTCGCAAGCTCTCTTCTCTTTGTCAGCGATGAAGAACATAACGTCGCCATCTTCGATAGAACCAGCTTCTTTAAGTTGAGCAAGTTCATCTTCATTAAGATTGTTTGCGATAGGACTCTTAGCTTCACCATCTTTCCAGATGATATAACCAAGGCCTTTTGAACCAACGCTTTGAGCGAAAGTAATCATTTTATCATAGAACTTACGCGACTGGTCAGCTATGCCTTTACAAACCATAGCTCTTACAACGCCACCTTTAGCGACAACACCAGCGAAAGCTTTAAAACTACAGTCTTTATAGATCTCAGATACATCGAAGATCTCGATTGGGTTTCTCAAGTCAGGTTTATCACAACCGTACTTCATCATCGCTTCTTTGTAAGGAATTCTGACAAATGGATTATTGTCCCACTCAAAAGAACTAAACTCGTCGAAAGTATTACCGATCACATTCTCAACAACTTCAAAGATGTCGTCTTGAGTTGCGAAAGACATTTCTATATCTAGCTGATAAAACTCACCAGGAGAACGGTCAGCACGGGCATCTTCATCACGGAAACAAGGAGCGATCTGAAAGTAGCGATCGAAACCAGCAACCATTAACAATTGCTTAAATTGCTGAGGCGCTTGTGGAAGTGCATAAAATTTACCAGGGTGAACACGACTTGGAACTAAGTAGTCACGAGCACCTTCAGGAGAAGAACAAGTCAAAATTGGCGTTTGGTACTCGTTAAAGTCTAGCTCAGTCATACGGCGACGAAGACTCGCAATGATCTTAGAACGCATGACGATATTTTGGTGAATACGGTCTTGTCTTAAGTCAACATAACGGTGTTTAAGACGCATAGCTTCTGGCATCTCTAGTTGGAGAGCAACGTTAAAAGGCATTTCCTCAACACGACTGTGAACGAACATGTCTTCTGCATCTAGTTCAACTTTACCAGTACTAATTTTGTTATTTACTGTCGACTCGTCACGTTCAACAACACTACCAGTGAAAGTAACAACAGACTCAAGTTTCCAATGGTGGACGTCAACGTGGAAGTCTTTATTTGGATGAATAACAACCTGAGTTATGCCGTAGTGGTCTCTTAAATCGAGGAAAACTATACCACCAAGGTCTCTAACTCTGTGAACCCATCCTGAAAGTTTTACTGTTTGGCCAACGTGTTCAGGCCTTATTTCGTCACAAGTATGACTTCTATATTTATGTAAATCTGCTGACATCCGAAATTATCCTGCCGTATTTTAAAAATCTTCTAGTTCAGGCACTTAAAGCTTTGCTTATAGTTATGCCTGTGTATACAAAAGACGTGAATATATTAAAGAATGCAGTAAATGCCAGTCAAGAGAAAAGGTATGACGTAAATTAAGTCATAAAGTTCAATCTTGTTTAAAAACTAAGGCCTACCCATCTAAAAAGAAAAACCGGCGAGACGCCGAGGCTCCCAGCAATAAAAACTTTTCTCGGTGACTTAGTGTTGAAACCTAAGCCATCCTAAACTTCGTGCTTTAAAAAAGATTAACAGAAGGAAAGAAGAGCGCGAAGAAAGATTTAAACAGGATTTGCTAGATCTACAAAATTTATTTTGAGAGTTAAGAAAAAGTTTCTTGGTGACTTAGTGCCTTTGTGTGAAACATAAACTTCGTGGCTTGATAAGAAAGACCGGCGAGACGCCGAGGCTCCCAGCAATAAAAACTTTTCTTGGTGCCTTTGTGTGAAATATAAACCGTCCTATGCTTCTAAACTTCGTGGTTTAAAAGGAAGACCGGCGAGACGCCGAGGCTCCCAGCAATAAAAACTTTTCTCGGTGGTAAACATGACCTCCAAAGACTTTTCCTAATCATGTTTATCGTGTAAATCATGTCAAAAAATCTCTTAACGTCATAGTCGACTATCTTGCAGATCTATCGAGCTCGGTCTAAAGCGACCATCATAAGTTCAAAGCACTTAAGCCTTCTTTCCTCGGCGCCTTCCTCAACTCTTTCTATTGCTGGATTACCGCCCATAAAAGATAAGGCAATGAAGACTGCAACTTCAAAAACCCGTTCAGTTCCACACTTGAAGAAATAGGCGTCCATATCTGTTGGGTTGGTCGTAAAGCGAACAACTAACTCAAAGTCATTTTTGATCTTCTCAAAGTCTTGCTCACGAGCATCACCTTCAAGAACATCTGCGTGTTTTAGACGTCGATCACCAAGTTGGTTAAGAAAAAAGAAGCAACAACGAAGCGCAAGGTTTTGCACTTCTTCTACATTTGGATCATAAGACTGTGAGAGTTGAGCTGCAAGGCAGTTGGCATAGTCTAAGACTTCATAAACTTTAGCCTTGATTGCCTCGTCATTTGATTCTTCGACGAATTTCTCTTGTAGGGCTCTGTTAGTTGCTAAATGCTCAAGTGTCATGTCTACCGCAAAAACTTAGTGTTAAAATCTGCCTATATTTAGCACAGCATTTTAGGAACAAAAGTCTCTAAAGAAGATTTCTCATAGCTCGTAGAAAATCTGAAGTTGTCACCACTCCAGCTAAACGATCCCGACTATTCATCACTGGCAAACAATGGATATGGTTCTCTAGCATTTTATCGATCGCATCTTTAACCGGTGTATTTTCGTCTATAGAAACAATACTTCTCGACATGAATTGGTGAGCTTTGAGTAAGAGTGTGTTGTCGTCTGAAGCAGACGAAATGTCTTTCCCAGCTAAAAAGCTTTTTCGACGCTTAACGTCACCGTCACTAATAACGCCACGTAAAACTCCCGTATCAAGAACAAATATATGATTGATCTTCTTCGTATCCATAATTTTCTCGACAACGGTCAAAGTGTAGTCCATCTCCGCCACGACCAGATCTTTCGTCATTACATCTTTAACTAACATATGCACTCTTTTAAATTCTCTATAGAATGTATTTACTAATTATTGCACGAACAAATCAAGCCAAGTGCACACATAATAAAATAATTATGACGATTTTCCTTATAAGATCATTTTGAGAGCGTCAGGAGTCAGGCTATTGTTGGGCACACGATCAACCAACTTTAAATATTCGGGGTTTGTTTTGGATAAGCTCAAACTGGAAA
Organism: Lentisphaeraceae bacterium; assembly: GCA_021232515.1. Classification (GTDB taxonomy): domain Bacteria; phylum Verrucomicrobiota; class Lentisphaeria; order Lentisphaerales; family Lentisphaeraceae; genus JAKVBD01. The sequence continues at coordinate 35,661 of JAJPOQ010000119.1, read as the reverse complement.
AAATTTCAGAAATAAACGGCAGCGTAGAACTGCCAGGCTCTAAAAGTATTTCAAACAGAGCTCTGCTTTTGGCTGCTTTAGCTGAAGGTCCTATTACACTTTTAAACCTTCTTGAAAGTAACGATGTTAACAGAATGTGCGAAGGCCTCCAAGCTATGGGTATGGACCTTGTCCGTGACCTTGACGCTAAAACTGCGACTTTAACTGGATGCGGCGGACCACTTCCTGCCGGCAACTTTGATCTCTTTCTCGAAAATGCTGGCACGGCGGTTAGATCTATGACTGCTGCTCTTTGTCTGGGAAATGGCGAATACAGAGTCGATGGCAACGAACGCATGCGCGAACGTCCGATCAAACACTTGCTCGATGCTCTTGTTCCACTTGGTGCTGACATAACTTGTAAAATAAATGACGGATTCCTTCCTCTAAAGATCAAAGCAAATGGTCTTAAAGGTGGCAACACCCAAGTTGAAGGTGGCGTTTCTAGTCAGTACTTGACTGCACTTCTTATCGCGGCCCCTTATTGCCAAGAAGATGTAAATATAAAAATCATCGGTGAGCTGACTTCTAAGCCATACATCGACATGACAATCAATCTTATGAGAAAGTTCGGCGTTCAAGTTGTGAACAACAACTTTGAAGAGTTCTCAATCAAAGCTGGTCAAAAATACATCAATCCTAAAACTTTCTTTATCGAAGGCGATGCATCAACTGCATCCTACTTCCTTGGTTCTGCTGCTCTTGGTGGCAAAATTAAAGTTACAGGTTGTGGCGCTGACAGTATCCAAGGTGAATCTGGCTTTGCCGGCGTCATGGGTAAGATGGGTGCAAATGTAACCTATGGCGAAAACTACATCGAAGTCGAATCTACTGGAAAGCTGCAGGGGATCGACATCGATATGAACACCATGACTGATACCGGTATGACTTTAGCTGTTGTCGCGATGTTTGCTGAAGGCAAGACTGCTATCCGCAACATCTACAACTGGCGTGTAAAAGAGACAGAGCGTATAAAGGCTGTTGCAACTGAGCTAACCAAAGCTGGTGCTCATGTTGAAGAAGGTCATGACTACATCATCATCACACCTCCTGAAAAGCTTCAACAGGCTGAAATAGAAACATACGACGACCATAGAATGGCAATGGCATTTTCACTGCTTTCTTTTGGTTCTGACGAGATAACTATCTTAGATCCAGGCTGTACTCGCAAGACATTTCCAAACTACTTCGAAGTTTTTGGGTCTGTCACTAAGTAATCAGTTGATTAGTAATCAGTATTCAGTTGATTAGTAATCAGTATTCAGTTGATTAGTAATCAGTAATCAGTTGATTAGAAGTTAGTAATCAGTATTCAGTTGATTAGTAATCAGTAATCAGTTGATTAGAAGTTAGTAATCAGTATTCAGTTGATTAGTAATCAGTAATCAGTTGATTAGAAGTTAGTAATCAGTATTCAGAACAAGACATATTCGAAAAGGACTGGCTAACAAGCCGGTCCTTTTTTGTTTCTGCACGGCGCATTCAAAATATAACCTGAATAAACACTTATTAGAATTGATCCTGCAAGGAAGTATATACCGCTATTTAACTCCACTGAGCTCCCTCCTGGTAAAGACTTAATCGACAAAACGAGTAGAGACAAAACAAAAACATCCATCATCGAAAACTTTCCTAAAATATTGATGAAGGAAAGAAGTTTTCCTTTATCCGGAATGACCTTCAGCCCATACAGAAGTAAAACTCCCATTTTCAATACAGGGAATACGATAGTAAACAGAAAGAGAATCAGCGTTATCCACAAGTGACCAGATTCATAAACTTCTCCGATCGCCGAAAGTACAGTATAAACTTTAGGCTCAAACTCAGATGGAGAAAAGATCTTTAATAAACCTGTATACTCTCCAGCTCTTGGGTAAACAGTCATACAAGGCAAAAGTAAACCGGAGATATAAAGCAACGTGCCACTCAAGCTGTAGCGAAATACCTCTTTGCTGTTTATCACTTCCCGCTTCTCAAAAGTTCAATCTTACGGCCCTGAGATAGAGCGTTATCTAAGAAATCGACTCGAACTGAAATAAGTCCATGGTCTTTTTTATCGATAAAGCTAAAGAAATTTGCTCCTTCTTCCAAGTCTTTAAAATAGAAGGTTAGTGTCTCAATCTTGTCATTTTGAGCGAGGTCTTGATCGAGGATGTCAAACACGACCTTTTCAGCACCTTTTGCATCACTCCATCTAACTATTGGCAGTTTCACCAATTGATCTACACTAACAGAACCTTTGAGTAACGAATCCTTAAGATCTAGACCTACCGGAATCCACTCAGCAATCAAAGAATCTTTCTTAACATCACTTTCGTAAAGTAGGTTACTCTTCCACCAAACTTTATAAAATAGGTCCGGAGCCGACCCGCCGACATCCCAAGCTTCCCCTGTAGCAGCTTTCGGATTCACTTCGACCTTGCGGATATAAACCATATACTCTTTGTCTTTCTTCAATGAAGAACTGACCTCTTCTGTACCACGAGTTTGTATCTCAGCGCCTTTTTGAACCACCATTGAGAGTGCATAAGCAAAACCTGCAATACTAGCAAACAGGATAATAACCGACAGCTTTCCCGACCTTCGCTTCGGTTCTTCTGACTTATTTTCATTTGAAGAGTTTTCTTCAGACATTACAGTCCCCTAAGATAATTTGTGCTAATAATACAACACTCATAGTTAACTACAAGAAACAGAACTGGCTCTTAGCTTTTTATAATGAAAATAAATCTTCAAAAACTTCATGACTTTAAAAACGTCTATCTTGGATTCAGTGGCGGTGCCGATAGTACTGCGCTGGCCCATATTTTGAAGAAAAGTGATATTCCTTTTGAAGCCATTCACTTTCATCATCACTTAAGAGAAGAGTCTGCAGATAAAGACGCTGAGTTCTGTAAAAACTTCTGTTCTCAAGAAAGTATCCCATTCCGAAAAATTGACTTAGATGTAAATACAGATAAGAAAAATGGCGAATCAATTGAGGCGGCAGCAAGAAGACTTCGACAAAAATGGTGGCAAGAAAATACTGACACCAACTCAATTGTGCTTTTAGCTCATCACTTGGACGACCAAAGAGAAAACTTTATTCTCAGAGCTATGCGCGGTTCATCGGCCACTGGTTTAACTGGTTTTAGCGAATCAAAAGTTATTTCTGGTGTTCTTTACTTTCGTCCCCTCTTCTACTCTTCTCGCCAAGACATCCTGAGTTACTTAGAAAGCAATAAGTTAAAATGGCGTGAAGATGAATCTAATGAAGACACAAAGTTTAATCGAAATAGAGTTCGTAGTAAGATCATCCCTGAATTAGCAAAACTAGGTTCCCTACACGGATTGGATAGAACTATTTCAAATACCAAGCACGATGCCGACTTCCTCGAAGAGTCCGCACAAAACTGGATCTCTAACACAGCTTTCACGACTCAAACATTTTTAGAAGTTCACGATGCCCTAAAAGCCAGAGTTATTCGTCTACTGTTTCTTGAGAAAGAAAACTCTGAAGAGTACTACCCAAGTCACGATGCTATACAGAGATTAACTCAAGAATGCTCACGTTCACACGATGAAACTATTTCAGTAAATCTTACTGCAGAACACGTACTGAAAATTGATACAAATGGTGCGATCTACTTACCACCTCAACAATTTTCTATAAGTTGGGATCCGACAAAACAAGAGGTCATAGAGACTGCAAGCTTTAGGCTCACAGCGACTCAAGTATCAAATCCAATTTCAAAGACTCATACAAAAAGCTTCTCTATTTCTGAACTACCTGAAAAACTAGTTGTTCGAAGTTGGTTACTAGGAGATAAGATTCTACCTGAGAAAAGAAGTAAAGAAGTCAAAGTTAAAAAGCTACTAAACAATCATAAGTTAAGCTCAAAACAAAAAGCTGAGTTGCCTTTTTTAACTGATGGTGAAAATATACTCTGGATCCCCGGCATAGAGCGAACTAAAGACTCTAAAGCCAAGCATGCCAACTCACACTGGATCATCAGCTGTGAAAGACTTTAACAAAACTCTGCAAACACTGGTTCAAGAATGTGGTGGCCACTCTGCATGCTGCATAAAAATCGACAATTCTGATCTTAAAAAAACTCTTGAAGAGAACCACCTCATCAGTCAAAACTGGCTAGCAAGTGGTTATGCTGGCGACATGAACTACCTCGAACGTATGTTAGAAGAAAAGTCGAACCCTCAAAAAGCTTTTCCAAGTGCCAAATCAATCATCGTTATCACCTTCAAAAATAAGTGGGGTGACGCCTCGGCTGAACATAACTTCCCTGACGTCCAAGACGATGATCTACTCGGCTACATCTCTGCTTACGCCAAAGAGCAAGATTACCACAAAACTGGTCACCAAGTTCTACTGAAACTTCAGAAAAAACTAGAAGATAACTTTGGTGAATTCAGCGCGACTCCTGCAGTAGATACCAAACCCATTTTTGAAAGATTACTCGCTGTCTTCGGTGGCTTAGGCATACGTGGTCCAAATGATCTTTTAAGAACTCCTGATGAAAATGTAAGAGTTTTCATAGGTAGTCTTTTTTGTGATATTGACCTACCTGAAGTTATTCTTGATCCAAAGATGCCCTTCCCATGCAAGTTCTGTAACAACTGTGTCGAAAACTGTCCTACAGATGCCTTAGTCGAAGGTCAGCCATTCAATTCTCTAGAGTGTATTTCGTATCTGACTATTGAGAAAAAAGGCACTCTCGACCAAAGTGAAAGTCGACTTATAGAAGAGTGGTTATTTGGTTGTGACTGGTGCACAGTTGTTTGTCCACCAAAAGACAAAGAAGATACGCGTATACCTATCAGTCTTGAGTGGCTAATGAAAAGTTCCGCAGGTGAAATAAAAAGAATCATCAAAGGTTCTGCCATAGAATATGCAGGAGTCACTAAACTGCGTCGAAATGCCGCTGCGATACTAAAACAAAGCGACCATCCAAAGGCACAGGAATTGATTGAATGGTCGCTTAAAAACTTACAAAGTCCTTTAGTCTTAGAACAACTGAATCAAGACTAAAACTTAATCCTTACATCTGACGATGCTATGTAGTACTTTTTTTGCCCTTTAGTAACCACATACCAATCTCCAGATAAGTGATCTACACCTACCTTAAGATTGCTATGCTTCTCTAAATACTTAATGATTTTACCTTGGTGAAAAACCGGAGCAAACTTTGCTATAACTTCGACAGTCATGAAACCCTGATCAAACAAACTCTTCTCTGCTCTCAAAGGCTTAAGTTTTAACTGAAGAGCTTTGAGAATTTCACTCTCTTCATTTAACTCAAACTTTAGTTGTTTTTTTTCTTTGCTTAGTGCTTCTAGTTCAAGCTTAAAAAGAGTTTTACGACGCTCTAGTTGTTCTAAAGTCTTTCTAACTTTTTTCGTCTTAGCTTTGTAGTAATCAACTGAAAAAGCCATGTCTCTTTGAACATCTAGCCAACGGTTAATTCTATCGATCTTCTCATCTTTTAAATCTATCTCGCCACTCTTTTCGCTGATCAAGCCAGTTAACACACCGACGTCTTCTTTCATCTTAGATACTTTTTTAAGAAGGTTTACTTCTTCATCTAAAATCGATTCTATCACTCTGAAACTTCTTTGAATACCATAGTAAGTCTTGCCCAAGTGTTTGACTTCTACTGCAGATTTATCTGTTTTATGTTCTTTTACTTTAACGACAGTCCCTTTTCTGATCTTCTCAACAATAAAGCCTTCTTTATTCATAAGGTTCGCCGAAGAACTAGTAACAACGGCATAGTTTTCTGTCGCAAATAACTGGAAACCAGTTATTAATATAGCCAAAACTATTAACTTTCTCATTTAAATTCACTCCTGTGTTTGGCGAGTTATCACCTACATCATTCGTATCTCATACCTTTTGTGACATATTTTTTAACTTTTTTTTAAAATAGTGAAGACTTTCTGATTAAAGAGCTATATTCGCCTAGGTTGTTAAATATTTAACAGGTTAAGACAAGAGAGAGAAAAATGAAAAAAGTCCTTATCATTGGCGGTGGATTTGCGGGGATAAATGCAGCCAAAAAACTAGGCAACAAAAAAGACGTTGAAGTAACTTTGATCGATCGCAGGAATCATCATTTATTTCAACCTCTACTGTATCAAGTCGCTATGGCCGGTTTAAATCCAGCCGATATAGCAGCACCTATACGAACCCTACTTTCTGACTATAAAAACATCACTGTTTATCAGGGCAGCGCCGAGAAGGTTTTGCCAAATGAAAAGAAAGTTGTTTGCGATATAGGCACCTATGAGTACGACAAGTTGATTCTAGCTTGTGGTGCAAGACATACTTACTTTGGTCACAATGAATGGGAAGAGTTCGCGCCTGGCCTTAAGACACTCAATCAAGCAACAGAGATTCGCCGTCGAGTTCTCTCTGCATTTGAAACTGCCGAAGCTTCAACAGACATAGAGGCTCGCAAAAAAGCCTTAACATTTGTCATAGTAGGTGGTGGTCCAACTGGTGTCGAGTTAGCTGGTGCAATTGGCGAAATGAGCCGTTTTACACTAGCAAAAGATTTTAGAAATATCGATGCGAGACTGACTCGAATCATATTAATAGAGTTCGCACCAAGAATTCTCACGGCATTTGACGAAGATCAATCTGCAAGAGCAGCAAGAGACTTAGAAAAACTTGGAGTTCAGATCTGGACGAACTCTGCAGTAACCAACATCGATGCAACTGGTGTTTATGTTGGCAAAGAAAAAATCGAAGCACAAACAATTCTATGGGGAGCTGGAGTTGCTGCCTCTAAGCTTGGCAACACTTTAAACGTCGAACAAGACAAACAAGGCCGAGTGATAGTTGAAGAAGATTTAACTTTAAAAAACTACCCGGACATATTTGTTGCTGGTGACCAAGCACACAGGCTTGGAAAAGATGGCAAACCACTGCCTGGCATGGCGCCTGTCGCGATGCAACAAGGTCGTTACATAGCCTCTAAAATAGTGAATGATATAGAAGGTAAGCCAACACCCCCTTTCAAATATATCGACAAAGGTAAGATGGCAACTATCGGCCGCAGTAAGGCCATAGCCCACTCTGGCAAGCTCAAACTAAATGGTTTTCCAGCTTGGGTTGCTTGGTTATTTATCCATATTCTTTACCTTACAGGTTTCAAAAACCGTCTCGTGGTTGTTTTACAGTGGGGCTGGTCTTACTTTACTTTTAAACGTGGTTCTCGTTTGATCGTCGGCAAAAAATGGCGTTTTTACGGTAACGAAAATAATTCTGATAATTAGGAAATAACAAATGTTAGACAAATCTGAAGCTACTTTAAATGTTTTAGTTACGCCTGAGATGGCCAACTTCAACGGAAACATGCACGGTGGCGAGCTCTTGAAGATTCTCGATAAAGCAGCCTATATCTGTGCATCAAAGTACTCTGGCAACTACTGCGTCACTCTTTCAGTCGACAAAGTAAACTTTAAGCAATCAATCAAAATTGGTGAACTTCTTACACTTCTAGCGAAAGTTAACTTCACTGGTAGAACCTCAATGGAGATCGGCATAAAAGTTATCGCCGAGGATATTCGAAATGACGTCGTCCGTCACACGAACTCCTGTTTCTTTACTATGGTTGCAGTCGACGAAAACGGCAAGTCTGTAGAAGTCCCTCCTCTTGAACCTACTGAGAGTGAAGATGTAAGACGTTTTGAAGCGGCAAAAGAAAGAAGAAAACTACGCTTACAAAAATAATCCGGACCAAAAGATCCGGATTATCATCAGGCAACAACAGAGTGATGGTTGTTCAAAGTATCAATCATCACTTATATTGACGACATCCAAGCTAACTTTTACGCATAGAGGATGAAATGAATCCGGATTTTCTATTATCGTTATCCACAATAAAGTCTTATCAGGAGTTCTCCGATAAAGTCATCTTTCATATAGATGATGAACTTCTGGAGCTTAGCTTTTTGTCCTCCTCTATTGCTCGAATAAGAATCTCTCAGGGACAAAAGTTTATTGAGAAACCTTCTGTCGCCTGTATCCAAAACAACTGGGCTCACTCTGCCTATCAGCTTTCAGATAGTGAACATTCTTATACCGTCAAAACCGATGAACTCGAAGTACAGTTAACGAAGAGAAACTGCCAAGTTTCAATTCATAGAAGTGATGGGTCTATAATCCTTGAGCCCTATAAAAACACTCCCTTCTACCAGTATCAAAATAACTTTTTCACAACTACCCGAAACTGTCTTCCGCACGAGCACATTTATGGTCTAGGTGAAAAAACGGGTTCTCTCGATCGTCATGGTCGGTCCTTTGTCATGAAAAATAAAGACGTTTTAGCGCCTGATCCAGACAAGAAAATCGAAGATCTTCTCAAAGAAAAAGATGACGACCCTCTTTCAACAGATTTTGATCCATACTACATGAGTATTGGTTTTTACTACAGAATGCACCCAAATACTCTTAAGGCTTCTGGCTACTTCATCGACAATCCGTTCCCGGCAAAGTATGACTTTGACAATCAAAAAAACTCTAGCCATATTTCCAGTACTTATAACGGTGGACAATACTGTGAATACTTTTTCTCTGATCCATCAATTAAAAATATATTGGCCGATTACAGTAAATTAACCGGCTCTATTCTCTTACCTCCACTTTGGTCTCTTGGTTATCACCAGTGTCGCTGGAAAAAGTACAATGAAAAAGAACTTCTCGAGCTTGCCAGTAAACAACGTAAAAGCGGTAGTCCATGCGATGTACTTTGGCTAGATATCGACTACATGGATGAGTATAGAGTTTTCACCTGGAATGACGAATTATTTCCTGATCGACAAACACTTTTCAAGAAACTAGAAGAAATGGGTTTCAGAGTCATAACTATTGTCGATCCAGGAGTAAAGCACGATCAAGAATACAAGATTTTCCAAGAAGCTCGCGATAATGACCTACTATGCAAATGTGAAAATGGCCAAATATACATCGGTCAAGTCTGGCCAGGTAAAACAGCTTTTCCTGACTTCTCGAAGACAGAATGTCGAGACTGGTGGGGAAAGAAAAATGCCGAACATATAAGAGAAGGCATAGCTGGCATCTGGAATGACATGAACGAACCAGCTACGGGCTCTATATCTCCAGACGCCATGCGTTTCGCTGGTGAGGATAACGGTAACTATCCTCATGACCGTTTTCATAATGAATACGGCACGCTCATGGCTATGTCTACAGTTGAAGGCCTCAAAGCCGACAATCCAAAACAAAGAACTTTCGTGCTTTCTCGAGCTGGCTCTCCCGGTATTCAAAGATATGCCGCAAACTGGATGGGAGATAACGCTTCTCGCTGGGACCATCTTAAAATGAGCTTACCTATGGCAATGGGCCTAGGTCTATCTGGTCAACCATTTATTGGTGCTGACATCGGTGGTTTTGTCGAAGCTACAAACCCTGAACTTTTCATACGTTGGATGCAATGCGGTACCTTCTACCCTTTTTGCCGAAACCACAATGATCATCCAGCCGACCAGTATGTTTGGTCTTTTGGCAAAGACGTCCAAGAAATCTGTAAAAAGTTCATTGAGTTGCGATATAAACTTTTGCCCTATATTTACACACAGTTCGTTAAGAGCCATAAAACGGGTTCAACTATTTTATCACCGCTTGTTTACGAGTACCAAAATGACCCAGCAGTCCGACAAATCGACGACCAGTTCTTATTTGGCGGAGACATACTCATCTGCCCAATTATGGAACCCGGAGTAAAATCTCGCTCTATTTATCTACCAGAAGGTGAATGGTACGACATGAACAATGATAAAAGCTTTGCTGGCCCAAAGTGGTTAAACTATGAGTGTAAACTAAATGAAATACCATGGTTCCTCAAAGCTGGTAAAGTTACTCCCATGTTAAAGAGTGCACCAGAATCTACGATGAACCTCAAGCCTGAAGAAATAGTATTGATGTTTGCCACTCCTTCTCAAGATGGTGAATATACTTCTGAGCTCTATGAAGATGACGGACTCACTGAAGACTTTCATCAAGACAAGTTCGTCCATACCTTGTTCTCTCTAAATGTTTCAGGAGAACACGTCAGTATATCCGGCGAGGTTTCAGGGCAAGGCTATAAAGGCTTTTCACGTAGAGAGTTTTTAATAAAAATACTCAACAAAACGAATGGCGATTATTCCGACGATTACACCAGACTCAAAAACAGTGGAACTTCATTTAATCTAGACATAAAAAAAGGCGACTAAACTAGCCGCCTTAGAGATTTATTTAAGAAGCGTATTACTTCGCGTCTTTTATAGCTTTCTCGATAGTACCGATGAACTTTTTACTCTTCGGCTTCACTTTATGAGAGAAGCGAGTAATAATTTCACCATCTGGCCCAATAAGAAACTTTTCAAAGTTCCATTTGATCTCGCCGCCAAAATCTTTGTGCTCTGTAAAATACTTGTAAAGTGGAGCCTTTTCTTTTCTGACATCGACCTTAGACATCATTGGAAAAGTTACCTTATACTTAGTCGTACAAAACTCTTTTATTTGAAAGTTATTTCCTGGCTCTTGATTGCCAAAATTATTTGCGGGAAAACCAACGATTACAAAACCATCTTTGTTGTACTTTTCGTACATTGCTTGAAGGTCTTTGTACTGAGGAGTCAAACCGCACTTACTGGCGACGTTTACCACTAGAACTACTTTGCCTTTTAGAGAAGCCATATCGAAGTCTTTTCCGTCGATATCTTTAACTTTAAAGCTATGAACATTTTCTGCTTTCAAAGTGAAAGACATGGCTAAAAGAGCAAATAAAACTAGAAGTTGTCGCATGTTAGATTCCTTAATAAAATTTTTCGCGTTGTCAAAGTTAATGTATACTCGTTGCAAATGCACGAATTATGCAAAAAAAGTTGGCTTTTTCTGCGTTTTTTCCTAATCACTACGTTAAAACAACATAAAAGATTACAAATTGATCAAGGTTTTGCGCAAAATCTCATAATTAACTTTCTGATGAAAGGCTCCATTCGGGAAGTTTTATCAACTCTCCACCCTGCAAAGCTGATTCATGAGCCAATATTCCAACACAAGTAATGTTCGCTGACTGCACTGCAGTTGGGTAAGCATCTTTTCCTGTTAACAGCATAGATACAAAGTTGTGAACTAAATGAGGATGAGAACCACCATGACCACTCCCCTGTAAGAAGGATAAGTGGGTATTATCATCTGAATCATAAACTCCATGTCGAGTGTATTTTTGAATCTCTTTAGGCAAGTACTTGGCATAGTCTGGACACGCCTTCGATTCCGGTATTTCTGGCTCAGGCTTTTTCGCAGTATGAACGACAAGAGGATCATGCTCTACAAGTGGCCACTCCACAGACTCTTTATCGCCGTAGACTTCAAAACTTTCGCGATACTGACGCGCCACATCAAACAAAGAACGGTATACGTAACCAGTTAAGTCTGAATCCTTGAACTTTATATGACAAGTCTCTACAGCAAATGGAGAATTATGATACTGGTGCAACTCTTCACGGATAGTTCCAGAACCAAAGCAAGATACACTTTCAGCTTGCCCTTCAGTCAAGCCCAAAACTGGACCAACACAGTGAGTCGCATAGTGCATCGGTGGCAAACCTGGCCAATATGAAGGCCAACCATCCATGTCTTGTTGGTGACTTGCCTTCAAGAACTGAACCTTTCCCAGTTCGCCTTTCTCATACTTCTCTTTCATAAACAAAAACTCGCGAGCATAGACAACTGTTTCCATCATCATATACTTCAAGCCAGTTTCTTGAGTAAGCTTCACTATCTCTTCACACTCTTCAAGTGTAGTCGCCATAGGAACTGTACAAGCTACATGCTTTCCAGCCTTCAACGCAGCGATAGATTGCTCTCCGTGAACCGGTATAGGAGTGTTTATGTGCACTGCATCTATGTCATCATCAGCAAGTAAAGCGGAATAGTCTGTATACCGTTTCTCAGCTGATAAATTAAATTTATCGCCTATTTCATATAGCTTCTCTACATTTCGTTGGCAAATAGCGACAACTTCCGCATCTGGATGATCCAGATAAATCGGTAAAAACTCCGCACCAAAGCCTAATCCAACTAAAGCTATTCGTACTTTTTTACTCACATCACTCATACTTAAAACTCCTACACACCATTCTTAATTTATTTCCAATCAGTAATTTTTGACTTAGAATATTGATTTTATTTTCACTTACTCTTAAGGTAAGATATTGAAGTATTTAGATATTGTAGAGAAACCTATTTATTTAGGAAAAAAACGTCACATGACAAAACCAAGGCCGAATAAACAAGACTTTTTAAAGAAGATATGCCCTGATTTAAACTTCAGTATTCTCTTTGAAAAGCTCCCCAGTATTTTATTTTTTGCCAAAAATACAAAAGGCGAAATAATGATGGGAAATGAACTCTTTGTGCGCCATTGTGGCTTTGAATCAGAAGAAGATCTTATTGGTAAAAATGATTACGACATATTCCCCTCAGAACTTGCCGAACAGTACATTTCTGGAGATGAAAAAGTCATGGCATCTGGCCAACCCAAAATGAATATCATAGAGTTATTCCCAAACTACTTAGGTGACCCTATCTGGTTTATGACCAACAAGATCCCCCTTTTTGACCACAACCAAGAAATAATTGGCGTTTGCGGAACCTGTCAAAGTTACGAACAGTCCTCTAACTTTATTCGACCTTATCTGGAACTCTCGAAAGCTATGGACTATATAAAGGCAAACTTCAGCTCAAAAGTAACTATCCAAGAACTGGCCTCGATGGTAAACCTTTCAACTCGACAGTTTGAAAGAAGGTTTAAAGATACCTTTAAAACAACTGTTCATCAGTACATTTTAAAATTAAGAATTTTGAAGTCCTGCGACCTATTACTTAAAAGTAATACAACTATAGCTGACGTCGCTTTGGATGTTGGATTTTACGATCAAAGCGCTTATACAAGATTCTTCAAAAAGTTCATGAAGATGACGCCGCTGCAGTATCAAAAAAACAAACTGGCCACATAAATTGTACTTTTAAGATATATTCTTGCAAATACTAAGGTATAAAATTGTATTTTCACCCTTCCAAAAGTATTCATACATAAACTTAAAAACTAAGGAACACCATGCGCTTATTGGCAACTTTACTTCTTTCACTATTTCTCTTTTCCTGCAGCTCGAGTACTCCTCCAAAACCAATCAAAGCCCTCCTTCTTACTGGTGGTTGCTGTCATGACTACGATGCTCAGAAAAAAATCATCCAAGGTTTTACTTCTAAGGCTATAAATATCGAATGGGAAGTCATTCATGAAGGTGGTAAAGGCGGTGATCACAAGTTCGCACTTTACAATCAAAAAGGCTGGGCAGATAAATACGATGTTGTCGTTCACAACGAATGTTTTGCCAAAGTTAAAGATAATGACTTTATGAAGAAAGCTGTTCAGGGGCACCTAGACTCAGACATAGGTGTCATCATGGTTCACTGCGCGATGCACACTTTTAGAGGTGCTGAAGAAGGAACTGATGCTTGGACTAAACTTATCGGTCTACAATCGAAAAAGCATGAGCACCAAGCGGAGTATGTCGTTGAAAACATCGCTAGTAAGCACCCTATCATGCAAGGTTTCCCACAAGCTTGGTCTGCACCAAAAGATGAGCTTTATATCGTCGATAAAGAGTATCCAAACATGACTCCTCTTGCTCGCGCATTCGGTGAAAGAAGTAACAAGTTCAGCACTTGTATCTGGACTAACGAAATAGGTAACAACAAGGTTTTCGGTATAACTTTTGGTCACAACACTGAAGTTATGGAAAATGATGTTTTCCAAGGTGTATTTAATCGTGGCTTGCTTTGGACAGTAGGTAAACTCAAAGATGACGGTTCACCAGCATGTGGCTTCGAAGCTAAGTAAAACCAGTTTTATCAAATGCTATAAAAACCTCGAAGCCCAGCTTTGAGGTTTTTTGTTATATTTGGTAAAGAGTTTGTCGACTCAGGTATAATACTTTAGTTCATGTGTCTATTTGTGTAATTTTAAATCGTAGAAAGAGTTATTAGTTCAAAACCTAAGAAGGAAAAATGACATTGAAATACCTATTGTTACTTTTTATAACAACTCTACTTGCTTCATGTGCCTCGACTACACAACAAGCAAAACAGCCCAACATCATACTCATCATGGCCGACGATATAGGCGTAGAAGGAATAGGATGTTATGGTGGTCTGAGCTACAAAACACCTGAAATAGATAAACTCGCCAAGCAAGGTGTACGTTTTGAACACGCTTACGCTCAACCTCTTTGTACAAACACTCGCCTGCAACTTATGACTGGCCTCTACAATCACCGAAACTGGAAGTACTTCGGTATACTTCCTCCAAAAGAAAAAACTATCGGTCACTACATGCAAGAAGCTGGCTATAAAACATGTATGGTCGGTAAGTGGCAACTGCAAAGTTATGATCCTCCTGACTATCCTGGTTCTGAAAAAAGACGTGGTACTGGCATGCACCCAGAAAAAGCTGGTTTCGATGAATACAGCCTCTTCCACTCTCTTCATACTGAAGACAAAGGTTCACGTTATGCTAAACCAAAGTATCTTCAAAATGGCAAAATAGTCGAAAAAACAATTAACGAATACGGTCCAGACATGTGGGTCAACTACATCGATAAATTTATTGATGAAAATGCCGAGACAGAACAACCTTTCTTTATTTACTACGCTATGGCTCTACCACACTGGCCTGTTCAGCCAACTCCTCATAGTAAAGACTGGCAGAAGAAAGAGCTTCGCCTAAACGAAGACAACAAATACTTTAAAGATATGGCCGAATACATGGACTACTGTGTCGGCAAAGTTGTTAAAAAAGTTGATTCCAAAGGACTGGGAGAAGAGACTCTCATCATCTTTTATAGCGATAACGGAACTCACTTAGACGTAACTTCTAAAACAATAAATGGCGATGTTGCTGGCGGTAAAGCCCGACCGACAAATGCCGGAACTCATGTTCCACTTATCGCTCGTTGGACTGGTAAGATAAACCCAAGTGTCTCGAACGAACTTACAGACTCAACGGACCTACTCCCTACTTGTGTAGATGTAGCTGGTTCTAAAGTAGATAAACCAATTGACGGCATAAGTTTTTATCCAAACTTACTAGACACAAACGCAAAACTTAAAGACCACATTTATTGTTTCTATGATCCTCGTCCAGGCTGGGATAAAGATCAGTTCATTCGACACGTATTTGCGAGAAATAAGCGTTGGAAACTTTATGAGAATGGTAAGCTCTACGACATACAAAACGATGCACTAGAAAAGAAACCTATCCTAAAAGCTAACGATAGCACTACCACGAAAATCATTCGACAAGAGCTTACAACAGTCCTTGAAGACATGAAAAAACCACTCAAGTAGAACTCATAATTGTCCGAAGTCTTTTCGCTTTGGGCAATTACTGCTTTTTAACTTTATCCCAAACAGCATCCATTTCTTCCAGCGTCATCTCATCAAGATTCATCGATTCTTGTTTGCAATGCACCTCCAACTTTTTGAAACGATTGGTAAACTTATCATTGCTCTCAGTCAATGCTTCATTTGCATCAAAACCCAAATGGCGAGCGAGATTCACTAAAGAAAATAATAGATCCCCAAACTCTTCTTTGATGTGAGCTTGATCACCACTCTCCAAAGCTTCTTTAAGTTCAGTTGTTTCTTCGTCGATTTTATCTAATGGCCCTTCTTCATTTGGCCAATCGAAACCTACTTTTGCCACTTTCTTTTGAATCTTATGGGCTCTCATTAAACCAGGCATAGAACGCGGAATGCCATCTAGTATCGATGTCCGCTCTTGCTTTTCCTGCTTTTTTATTTCTTCCCACTGACGTTCAACATCTTCACTCGATGAAGCATCAGAATCAGCAAAGACATGTGGATGCCTGCGAATCATCTTCTCTGAAATATTTTTAGCGACATCCTGAAAATTAAAGATGTCTTTTTCTGTTGCTAACTGAGCGTGGAAGACAACATTCATCAGAACATCGCCTAGTTCTTCTTCGAGAAGCTCCATATCTTCTTCATCGATTGCATCCAGCACTTCACTCGCTTCTTCAATCAAGTAAGGCTTCAAGCTTTTGTGGTCTTGCTCACGATCCCAAGGGCAGCCATCTGGAGCTCGAAGTTTCGCCATGATTCCTACTAACTCTTGAACCCAATCTTTATCTGAAGACATAAAACATTCCTAATTTTTTCAGAACAATAGCCCAGACAAAGCTAATTGAAAGAGTATTGCATAATCGAAAATTAATTAATATGATAGCATATGATAGTAAAAAATAACAAGGAATACGACATGAAAGAAAAGGACATCTGGAAACGGCTGATCATAACCTGTAACCCATGGTTTTTAAGCAGTGCAGTTTTACTACTACTGGGGATCTATAATGTTCAGATGGACGAAAACTTCATATCGACTGAGGAAAGTGAAGTCTTATTTAGCTTTTTCACTCTGCAAATTTATGAAGTCATGGCTCTCGGCAGCACTTGGTACTTTATGAAAAAATTCTTTCATCACGATGCTGTGTTACTCATAATCATTGTCTCGATTCTTTCGCTCATTCCTTATCTCAACTTGAGTCAGGCAATTCATCTCGACGACCAAAGCTACAGCACATCGATTGTCGTCAGCACGAGTTTTCTAGCGATTTTGAAATTTGTTTACATCAAGAAAATGCTACCTGACGTCTACCTCCCTTGGGCTTCCCTTCTGCCACTTATCTTCGCTATTTCTATCAACTCATGGCTACCTCTCGGCTTCAAGAACTTAAATGAAGATAAACCTCTAAGTGTAAGCCGTGAGATGATGGAAACTATCACTAAAATATTCATTCCTCTTTTAACTCTCAGTGCTGCAATTGTCATAGGGAAATTAAAAGATTTCAAAGAAGTCTATCAACAAAAGTGGATCACTATCACGCTCTGTTTCATCTGGCTATTATTTTCAATCACTCACCTAGTTGCGATCCAGTATGTCTACTCCATAAGCTATGAGGCGATCACCATACTCGTAGGCTTTCTTTCTGTAGGATTACTCTTGGCTGTGCCTGTTAAAGCTATCGAATACAGAAACTTCATCATTCTTGTTGCGGCTATCTGCTCTGTCTTTTTGGCTGAAACTGAAGAAGTTTTGATTGGCTTGCTACTCTTTTACTGTGTACTCGCCAAATTCTGGAATGTGCATAAGTTCATCAAACTATTCAACTACGCTTTTTTAAGCCTCCCCATTTTGATACTGATATTTACACCGAATAAATCTTACCTTCGCTGCCTAGGGCTTATACTGCCTCTCTACCTCGCATTCATCTTTGTCTCTGAAACTAACTGGACGACACTTTTTGTACTTTGCTTAATAACCTGTTTGGTCAGTACAAATCGATTGATACACTTTGAAATGTTCGCCCTAACAATGGGTACGATACTGCTCTTTTCGACACTCATTTTCGATAAAGTCTTTATCATAAAGTCTAGAGTTTGGCTATTTATCGCTTTCTTACCCTGGGTGCTCTACTTAGTGAGTATGACTTCTTTGAATCCTTACTATTTCTTAGCCTTAGGCGGACTCTACTTAATAGGTCTGGTCATCGAACGTTTTAGTTTCAATTGTTTACCTAGGTATTTTTATGCTCTTCCTGCTATTTTGATACTCTCCCAACAAACAAGGAGCGTCATTCTTTTTGTCATGGAAGGTTCTGTAGGACTATTAATTTTGATCTTAAGCTTTGGACTTTTCTTAGGAGGATTCGTCATGAACTTTAGAAAAGCAAAGTCTATCCCTGCAACTTAAACTATTATCAGGAACCTCTTTCTATAACAGTTAGAGGTTCTCAAAAATCAAGTCTGTGACCAAGCAACTTATCCACCCAAAAAGTAGATCCAGGGTTTAGTATCCGCTGATCTAAATGCCCTGTATACTTTTTATCTTTCAGGATTGATACGTGACCATCGAGAAACTGCGTCGGTCTTGCACCATGGTTTCCTCTTGCGTGCCAACTCGCGCCGACCAAACCATTATTCCAACCACTCTCATCTAACTCAGTCCAAACTGGAGCGTGCCTTCTTGAACCCCACTGAAACGGATGCGACTCTGGAAAATCATACAAAGTTCTTTTCAATAAACGATCATCAGGTGTCCCTTGTTCAGTATTTACGGAAGTTCTTGCATAGTGATAATAAAGTCCTTCATAAGTATTTATAGAGTAACCTTTATTTGAATCCTCAAGCCACACGTAACGAGATGTCTGCGAATTGTAACTCACCGGTGCTGAAGGGCACATGAATATTTGATGACCTGTCGCAAAATTTACATTCGCGGGAAGATTAGAATCTAGGTAAACTGCTAAGCTTCGTTCTAAGCCAACTTTATTAAAGCCCCACTTACCATGAGCAAAGTTTTTACCTTTTTGGAAAACTGGTAAAGAATGATTGTGGTCTGTTCCATATACCAAGGTGGCAGTACTGATTTGCATGAGGTTACTAGCGCAAACAGCTATGCGAGCTTTTTCTCTCGCTGCATTGAGGGAAGGTAGTAACAAAGTAGATAAAATAGCAATTATACTATTGACGATCAGCAACTCAATTAGCGTAAACCTTCTCATAACCTCTCCTATCTTTAAAAGAGGTATGCCGAAGAGTTACATTCCTGACATGCTGCGACTTTACTTAGCCATATCCTGAGCTGCTTTCACAAGCTCGTCCTGATCATCTGGTGTATTATCGACTTCCTTCTCAGGCTCCGTTTCTGGCTCTGTAGCTTTTTCTCTTTTAGGCAAAGACTCCAATACTGTTGTTACTTGGTCACGTGTAAAAGGCTTAATGATGAAGTTCTTTGCGCCAGCTTTTATACTTTGTAGGATAACTCTTTTGTCATTTGAAGCGCTACAAACAACAATGGGAATAGAAGCACAACTCGGTATTTTCTGAAAGTTTTCAATTAACTCTATCCCCGTGATACCAGGTAGGTTTATATCAACAAAAATAGCATCTAAATCATATGAATTAACTTTTAAATCTCTTATAAAACCCTCTGCACTACTATAGTCTAAAACATCCGTTTTAGTCGTCATCCCTATAAGGGCGGTCAGTAGCTGTCTGGTCGTGTCACAATCTTCAATAACTACATACATAGTTCCCTGCCTCTTAAACTTGTTTTATTTAATAAGCTCTCGCTACTAACCAATTGCAAAAATTCTTCGTAAAATTTAAAGATTACTGCATCTTATTTTTTAACGGTATGAGGATTTGTATTGAATAAGATTAAAAAATATAAAATGACAGTGCTTTTTATAGCCATTCTCACCGTCTGCCTTTTAATCACCAACAACAGCTACCAAAAGCGCCAAGCCGAAATAGAACTAACTTGTGAATGGATTGAAATGAATGGTGGGTCGTTTAAAAGAATCGACCATTACTGGCAACAATATCTTCCAGACTTATTAAATAAAAAAATAAGCGGCAAAGTTGTCTCTGTTGATTTAAGCTATGCCTTTCTTGATGACCTTACACCACTACAAAGTTTAAAGTATCTCGAAAGTCTTCGATTAGATCACACTGCAATACAAAGCACTGAAGGTTTAGAAAAGTTGAAAACTCTAGAAAAACTAAGTTTAAGTCATTTTTCGAAAGACAGTATTCCGGAACTCAATCAACTAGAAGAACTGATTGAATTAAACCTAGCTCACTCCTCGATCCAAGAACTACCAGACCTAAAGAAGTTAGACAAACTTCGAACAATAGATATCTCTCAAACTAGTTACCTCAATAGTGAAGATTTACTACAAAAGGTGCATTCAACATCTGTAAAGATTATCAAAAATAATTAGTTCAAACTAGATCATTAAATAACTTCCAAGCCTTCCAAAACGCCGACGAGACGATAAGGCTGTCATCGACATATACTCATGGAATCCTCTTTAAACAAAAAAAGCTCCTAAACAACGAGTGTTTAGGAGCTTACATTTAGTGGGCCCTCAGGGACTTGAACCCGGGACCGCTCGATTATGAGTCGAGAGCTCTAACCAACTGAGCTAAGAGCCCGAAATGTGCTCTAATAATATCTCCCAATGCCTGCATGTCAAGAGAGCTTTTGAGCTTAATTCACATCATTTTTAAGAGTTTTTTACAAGCAGCATCAGAAAATGAGACTTTGAAAATTTTTAGTCGTTGATAATGAAACAATAACAACAGCAAGAAAACCCAAAGGAAGAGTCAAATGAAATAAAATGTCGCTATTTATACTACTTTAGATACAATGGTGATTGCCTTTTCACTCTCTCCTTTTAATTTAATCAAAAAAGGACGAACTGAATGGACAAACATGAAGTAAAAATACTTTCATATATAGGTAACTTTAAGAAAGTCATTTTTATATGTCCTTTATGCCGAGAAAACAATTCTCTCATGCTCAAAGACGAACACGAAAGAGAACAAGAGTTTCGCTGCGATGGCTGTCGCCAAAAATACATCGCCGATCTCAAACAACTCAATTCCATAATAGACTCCATCTAACTATGAATCGCGCTGTTATCACCCTCCTCTCACTTTTTGGACTCGCCGCCATAGGCTCAACTATCTATCTCTGGTATGAAAATGATAAAGTCAAAAAAGAACTGACTGAAGTTATCAATCATAGTGAAGCCTTAAATGAAGAGTTGAATAAGATACTTACCGAAAAAACTGATTTAACTGAAGATAAAACTGCCCTTCAAGAACAGAATGAAGCGCAAATAAAAGCTATAGAGATAGCAACTGCTAAGCATAAGAAAGAACTTGAGAAGCTCATCGCAGAGCGAGAAAAACAAAAAGAAAGTCTTGTCACCGAACATTCTAAAATGATGACTGACCTTAAAAAAACTATTGATGATCAGCGTGTTAAGATCTCTGAAATGAATGGTGTGATCAAGGTTAAAATGGAAAACAAAATCCTTTTTGCCTCTGGTGATGCTTCCGTCTCTGAAGATGGCAAAAAAGTTCTAGCGAAAGTTGCTGGTGGTTTTTCTCAAATAGATGACAAGCGCTTTCGCATAGAAGGACATACTGACAATATACCTATTAACAACCATCGCTTTCCATCAAACTGGGAGCTCTCTGCTACAAGAGCTGCAAATGTACTGCATGTCATGTTGGGTACAGGCAAAGTTGATCCTATACTTTTTGAGATAGTCGGTATGGGTGAGTTCCACCCAATTGGCGACAACAAGTCTGAGTCTGGAAGAGCTGAAAACAGACGAATTGAGATATTACTATTTCCGAAATTAAAGAAAGTATCGAAATAATCAATACTCAACTAAAATAAATTCATTTTTAAATATGATCGATGGGGCTGTAGAATTACAGAAAGATCAAATCGGAGTTAGTTTCACATGATTAAAGAAAAAAGATTCTATGGAGTAGCCCTTTCCTACTGCCTAGGAGTATTCAACGACAATGCTTTTAAAACAGCGGTTATTTTCAGTGTTGTAAATCTTCTTGTTCTGCAGAAGTACGGAACTTCCACAGGAGAAGAAGCCGAGCTGTTTGGCTTGGCGTTAAATTCAGAAGTCACCTTCTACTTCTCTCTACCATTTGTACTTTTTGCTACCTTATCCGGTTGGGCATCCGACCGTTTTCGCCGTTCAAGTATTTTAAAAGTTTCAAAATTCACAGAAATCGGAGTTATGATTCTCGGCGCTTGGACAATTTATATGTTCCAGCAGAATCCTGACAACGTCACTTTTTGGCACAAGATGCTCCTCTTAACGGTTTTTCTTATGTCACTACAATCGACCTTCTTCTCACCATCGCGAAACGGAATCATCCCTCAACTCTTTACTGAGCAAGAAAGTTCAGAGGTAAATGGCCTTATAGAAATGATGCAATTCATGGCTGTTATTTTTGGTACTGCAATCAGTAGTTACGCTATACAGCAACCAAGTCTTCTATTAATTTTTCCAGGACTTGCTGTTGCCGGTGCATTAATATCTCTAAAAATACCTCATACGCCAGCACAAGATGATAAACTCAAGTTTAACGTCAACGTCCTTGGCGACCTCTACAATTCATTTAAAGCCTCTATAAAAAACAAAAGCTTATTCTTCTGTATTTTAGGTGAAGCCTTCTTTTACGCCGTCGGTGTCATTCTTATCAGCTGCGTTTTAAATATGGCAAAATTTGCGCTTAACATCCCAGCCGAAAGTGCAAACTTACAAGGTTCATTATTACTTGTCGTACTTTCTCTAGGCATGGGTCTAGGTTGCTTTTTAGCCGGTAAACTTTCTAGAGGAATCATCGAACTAGGTTTAGTCCCTATCGGTATAGTAGGCATGATGATCTTTATGCTTGATTTATCTTATGCTGCCAATGTTAAAAGAGCGTACTTTGATATGGCTATGATGGGTATTTTCGGTGGTTGCTTTATCCTACCTCTTAAAGTATATGTTCAGCAAAAATCTGATGAAAAGTTGCGTGGACGTATCCTTGCTTTCGACAATTTCATCTCTTTTGTCTTTATGCTAGCTGCGGCATACTTAGTTTATATTGGTAGTGATCAAGGCTGGTTCAAAAATACTAGAGGTGTTCTACAGGTTTGTGTTGTTGTCACTGCTTTTGTAGCTGCCTTTTGTTTCTATCGCCTGCCTGACTTCTTCTTACGCTTTCTGATTGTCAACGGTTTGAGAGTCTGTTACAAAATGAAAATTGAAGGGCAAGAGAACATCCCAAAAGAAGGACCTGTTCTTTTACTGCCAAATCATGTTACTTGGCTCGATGGTTTCTTACTCACAGTAGCGACTGACAGAAGAGTTCGCTTCCTCATAAGTGACATGTACTACGAGATCGCTCTGTTCAAACCATTCTTCAAGTGGCTCAACTTTATCCCTGTCCCTGAAGCTAAAGGCAAGAAGGCAATTCTTGAGTGTATCAAAGCTGCTCGAGAGTCTCTGGAAAACGGCGAAGTCCTTTGTGTTTTCCCTGAGGGGCAACTAACTCGATCTGGAGTTTTAAGTGAATTCAAAGGTGGTTTTTCAAAGATGCTTCCTGAAAGAAAAGATGTAGCGATCATCCCATTATACCTTGGTCAAGCATGGGGTAGTATCTTCAGCTTTAAGTATGGCGAAAAGCTTCGACCACGTATACCAAAGAAGTTCCCGTATCCTCTAAACATCAAAATTGGTGAAGCTCTTCCTTACGATACAACAGCTCAAAAACTGCGCAGCAACGTTCGAGAAATGGAAATGAAAGTAGAGACTGAGATGTTCGATTCAGCTCGTCCTTTACATGCTGACTTCTTACGTCACGCTAGACGTCACCCATTTCAAAAAATCATTCAAGACTCGGACTCAGCGCCAGTCAAAAATATAACTGTACTTATAAAGTCTCTAGCAATCCGCAACTGGATTAAAAAGACTGAAACTGCAGATGAAAACTATATCGGTATTTTACTTCCAACATGTGTTGCAGGTACTGTAACGGCACTAGCAACGATGTATGCCGATAAAATCCCTGTATTTTTAAACTTCACAGCATCGAAGGAGTCTCTAGAGCACGCAGCTAAAAAATGTAACATGAAACGCATACTAACTTCTAAAAAGTTTATGCACAAAGTCAAAGTTACTTTGCCTGAAGGCGTTGAGATAGTGTATCTTGAAGAAGTGGCTAAAAATATGCCTGCGGACTGTAAGTCCAAAGCTATACGTTCTTTACTATTGCCATCTTCAATACTCGAGAAGAAGCTATTCCCTAAAACCGCAAAAGACATCCACTCAACAGCAACAGTACTCTTCTCAAGTGGATCAACTGGTACACCAAAAGGTGTGGTTTTAACTCACCACAACTTCACCAGTAACTTAAGTGGAATATACAGAGTCTTTAACGTCCAAGATGGCGACAGTCTACTTGGTTCTATGCCTCTTTTCCACTGCTTCGGATTCCTCTCATCGTTTTGGTTACCGCTCTCTTACCATAACAAGATTGTTTATCATCCAAACCCTCTTGAGGCAAATAAAGTTGG
Organism: Lentisphaeraceae bacterium; assembly: GCA_021232515.1. Classification (GTDB taxonomy): domain Bacteria; phylum Verrucomicrobiota; class Lentisphaeria; order Lentisphaerales; family Lentisphaeraceae; genus JAKVBD01. Next base: position 11,578 of record JAJPOQ010000119.1, on the reverse strand, counting down.
TGAGCTGATTCAAAAGCATAAGCTAACCATCATGTTTGGTACACCTACCTTTCTAAACAGCTACGCTAGACGTTGTAAACCTGAACAACTAGAAAGCCTGCGTATCGTCTTGAGTGGAGCTGAAAAGCTACGTCAGTCAGTTGCTGAAGCTTTTCATAAAACTGCTGGGGTTTGGCCAATTGAAGCTTACGGTGCTACTGAACTGTCCCCGGGCGTTAGTGTAAACATACCAACTAACACTTGGGATATAGGTAAAAAGCAAGGTAAGAAAGGTTCTGTTGGTCACCCTATCCCTGGTGTTCTCGTCAAAGCTGTCAATGCCGATACCCTTGAACCACTACCTTATGGCGAAGAAGGTCTTCTCTTGGTCAGTGGTCCAGGTGTGATGAAAGGTTACTTGGATGAGCCAGAAAAAACTGCCGAAGTTCTTAAAGATGGTTGGTACAATACTGGAGACTTAGGAGTTGTAAGACCTGACGGCTACATCAATCTAACTGGTCGTATGAGCCGCTTTAGTAAAATAGCAGGTGAAATGGTTCCACATGGTGGAGTTGAAGAAGCTCTTCAAGAAGCCCTTGGTATAGAGGAAATGACCTTCGTTGTAGTCGGCAAGCCGGATGCAACTAAAGGAGAAAAGCTCATAGTCCTTCATTTGCCAATAGAGAAAGATATAAAAGATCTTCTGACAAAGCTCAAGGAAAAAGAGATTCCAAACTTATGGATTCCAAAACCAAATGACTTTCACCAAATCGAAGAGATTCCACTTTTAGGAACAGGTAAACTAAACCTGAAAGCGATCAACGATATCTCGATAGATTAATGAGCGTGCTTTGAGCACTCGTGGCACTCAATCCAGCCACTGTCCCCATCGGTATAGTGTTCCTTTTTCCAAATTGGAACACGTACCTTCAACTCATCAATAATATACTCACAAGCATCAAATGCCGGACCTCGGTGAATCGACGATACATGAACGACAACGGCAACTTCACCGATCTGCAAATCACCAACACGGTGTTCCACTAAAGCATCTACCACGTCGAATCTTTCAATTGCTTCATCAATGATCTTCAGACCTTCTTTAACGGCTAAAGCGTCATAGGATGAATACTCAAGGTGCGTTACATCTTTGCCTTCATTTCTATTTCGAACCCAACCTTCAAAAGAAACAAAACCACCTGCTTCTGGAACAAACAACTCTTGCTTCAAAGCTTCAGGCTTAACTGGATTCGAGTTTATACGAAACTTTTTCATGACTAACCTCCAGCAACCGGGGGAATAAAGACAACTGTATCGCCATCGCTTAACGGAACTTCCCAATTGGAGAATTCATCATTTACAGCAACTTTCAGCTTTGAAGAACACAGGCTTAAGTTCTTATCACTTTTCAAAAATGTGTAGAGTTCTTTCGGCGACCCAAAGTTGCCTTCAACAACTTCTTCATCAACGCCACTTTCATCTTTCAAGATGGCAAAATACTTAACTGTGACTTTCATTACTTATCTAGTTCCTGGCAAATTTCTTCATACTCTTCAGGAGTATTGGCATTCTCCAACCATTTTGGATTCTGTTGTTCTAAAAGTTCGACCGGTGAATTGATCAATACTTTACGAGGACAACTGTAACCCATTCCCATAAATTTAAAAATATTATGACGCGAGTGCGGCTCGTAAATTGTGCACAATGGTTCAGGAAAGTCTTTAAAGTTACTTTTAAACGCTGTCGCCGTTTTAAAAGGATTTCGTTTTTCCAATAAATAATCGATACTTGCTTGATCTACATATGGTAGATCCACTGCAACTACCAACCATGCCGATTGTGCATCTTCTGAAATAACTGAAAGTATTCCTGCTAATGGCCCCAAACCGTGATACCGGTCTTCGATATACGAATCTTCCGAAAAGCCTGGATACTGCCCCTTTGACTTACACGAAACCTTCACTTCATCAAAGTTCGCACTTAAAAGCTTATGAAGACGATTTATCTGCTTCTCTCCTGCATACTCAAGTAGAGCTTTATCTTGGCCCATACGAGTGCTTTTCCCACCAGTAAGAAGCAAGGCTTTCACCGGAGGTACCTGAGAAAGGAGTTCATCTAAAACAAATTGACTTATGGCATCTACATCATTGCGATCAAAGTATGGCAAGCCATAGTCTTTCTCGGGCTTTTTAATCCCAGTTAAAGCTTTAACTCCTGAGATCTCACCACTTTCAAAGTTTTCAAGAATCGACATCTCTTCATCAAGAACAAGGATCTTATCTCCTGCTTGATCTTTAGCTCCTTCCGCTAAAACAAAGTCGGCATTTCGAAGTTGCTCTATAAGGTCAAACTTATTCAAATCACCCTGAAAGTGACCTGCCCATTTGCCCGGTGCATTCAAAACAACATTTTGCGCACCTGCGTTTGCAAACTGCCAGCTATCTTTGCCTTCGCTATCGAAGTTATACCTATGACTACAGTGCTTAACACAAGAAACATCGTACTTGTCGCTGAGTTTACTTATAACCTTCGACATGAGAGTTGTTTTGCCACTATTTGAAAATCCACAAAAAAAGAATTCGTAAGGGTGATAGATCCCCATCTTTGGCTTATCGAACTTGCCGTCTTTAGAATGATTGCTCATTTATCCTCCGATGTGAAACATCTCTACTTTTTTGCGTTTTTGATTTTTAAGGTCGAAGCGCTCTTCCGAGTAACGATCTTCCCTCTTCTGCCACAGTCCACCAATTAATTCAAGGAGCTCGTCGTCTGAGGCTCCTTTTCTCATAGGCGTCAAAAGATCCATTCCTTCTGTAGCAAATAAACAAGTATAAAGGTGACCTTCAGCAGATAATCGCCCACGAGTACAACTCTGGCAGAAAGGTTGAGTCACTGAAGATATAAGGCCTATACCGCCGTCTTTTTCTTTAAAGTTATAGTGACTGGCAACTTCACCATAAAATGCCGGATCTTTGGGCTCTACGTCATACTTGCTGCTAATCGTCTCAAGTATCTCTTTTGAGCTTATGACATCTTCTTTATGCCAGTTATTTTTATTGCCAACATCCATAAATTCTATATAGCGAACGGTTATACCTTTTTCATAGGCTAAATCAGCTAAAGGTAGGATTTGGTCTTCATTCATCCCTTTCTCAACAACACTATTAACCTTAAGAGGTGTTAAGCCTGTCGAAATAGCTTCATCTATACCTTCTAATACAGAGCGATACGAACCTCTACCACCAGACATCTTTTTAAATACTAAAGGACCTACGGCGTCCAAGCTTACTGTCACTCGTCGCAAACCAGCATTTTTCAATTCAGCAGCGTGCTTAGCCAAAAGCTGACCATTTGTCGTAAGCGCTATATCTTTTAAATCATAAGATGATATGGCCGCTACGATATTTACTATATCTGGTCTTAGCAAAGGCTCTCCACCCGTCAAACGAACACGTTCTACACCTAATTGAGTAAAGAGACGAACAAACCTATCTATTTCCTCAAGGTTCATTCTTTGCTTATCGCTTAAAAACTTATAGTCATAGTCTGCAGGCATACAGTAAGTACAACGAAAGTTACATACATCCGTTAAAGAAATACGTAAGTCTCGAAGTGGACGACTCTGACTATCTAGCAATTCAGCCATGCAGTAAGTTCCAGCTATAAAAATTGGTTACGTAGCCTTTTTCAAAGCTTGTAACATCTGCTGCTAGTTCAACAAAACCGTCTGTATGAGCCAAAGCTGAGAAATCCCCTGAACCGTTCACCGGAGATGGCTGCGCTACAAAAGTCTGACCATCTTGAGATAACTTAACTGGCAAGAAGTAAGTAAGGCTTTTCTTAAAACTAAAAGACTCTGCTAATGTCACTGAAAGTGGCTGGTAGTTTCTACCTATATATTTACAGAGAGCTGGGATGATGTAACGAGTAAAGCCAACAACTGTAGATACCGGATTTCCTGGTAGAGCAAACACTGGCTTGCCATTTTCCGAGACACCAAACCAAAAAGGCTTTCCTGGACGTTGAGTCACACAGTGAAACTTCTTATCTACATTTAAATGATCTAAAACTTCTGGGATGTAATCAAACTTACCTTTAGAAACTGCACCTGACATGATCAAGCAATCGTAGTCTTCCAGCAATTGTCTAAACTTCTCGATCAACGCTTCTTTATCATCATTCACATGGTAAACCGAAACATCGCCAAGCTTCATCGCTTTTAACTGAGCTGCTATGGTATAACTGTTGGATCTACGGATCTGCCATGGCTTGGGAACTTCATCTAGAGCTACCAATTCATTACCACTAGATATGACCGCAATTTTAGCCGGTTTTGCTACCTTTATATTAAAGGCGCCTTCAGATGCAGCGACTGCAATGGAACTGGAATCGAGCAATTGACCGGGTTTCAAAAGAACCGTACCTGCAGGGCAATCACTTCCTTGAGGATGAATATTCCATGCTGCTTTTATTTGAGGACTTTCCTCTACAATTGTCGCAGTGCCATTCACAACCTTGAGCATTTCCACAGGGATAATACAGTCGACTCCTGGAGGGCAAACAGCTCCAGTCATAACCTCAAGACAAGTCTGTCTAGAAGGCAATTCCATAGGCTCATCGCCAGCGCCAACCGTACCTGCAATCTTAAATTCGCGAACACCACTAGCATAGTCAGCGGCCAATATACCGATGCCGTCCATCGTAACTCTATCAAATGGAGGATAGTCTCTTTCAGCGCTTATCTCTTCTGCTAAGACACAGCCTGCTGCCTCTAAAACTGGAATGGTCTGTATAGTAGAACTACCAACATTTTCCAAAATGAATTTTTCTGCTTCTTCAACAGAAACCATGATTAACTCCGAACGAAAATTCTCTAATAAACAATCTTTTAAAAAGGCCGTAACTTTATACTACCAGCCCATTCTAGAAAGATTATTGTGAAATACAAAGTCATAAATAGGCTAAACCTATCATTTCTTCCTTGGTTATGCATTGTAAAACGCTACTGCAAAAGTAAACTTTTTAAACTGAAATTTATTTATAATAGAGCGATGCATAAAAAAACTGGCTTTAACAAATGAACACCCCATCATACATTTCAAATGCTAATCCGGCCTACATCGAACTTCTCTTTGGCAAGTACAAAGAAGATCCTAATTCTGTCGATGTAAAGTGGCAACAATTTTTCGAAGGTTACAACTACGCAGATGCAAATAGCATAGTTAGTGACACCGAGGTTTCCTACACTGACAAACAAGTCCGTGTTATGAAACTAATCAACGCATACAGAGGTCGTGGTCATTTAATCGCCAAGACCAACCCAATCAGAATGCGCCGTTTTCACCAAAGTGACCTTCACTTAGACTACTTCGGTCTAGATGAATCCGATCTTGAAACCGAGTTTGACGTCGGTAGTGAAATCCGTATGGGTCGTGCAAAGCTTAAAGACATCATCGCTCACTTAGAAGAAACATACTGTGGTTCTATCGGAGCTGAGTACAGATCTATCCCAAACTCTCAAATCAGACAATACCTGCATGAGAGAATGGAGAGCATCGCAAATAAGCCTCAGTTCACAAACACTCAAAAAACTCGTATTCTTCAAAAGCTTAACCAAGCTTGTGGTTTTGAAAAGTTTCTACACGTCAAGTACGTCGGCCAGAAACGTTTCTCTCTTGAAGGTATAGAGTCTGTCATTCCTGCTCTAGATGCCCTTTTCGAAGAAGGTGCTAGACTGGGTGCAAAAGAATTTGTCATGGGTATGGCTCACAGAGGACGCCTCAACGTTCTTGCCAACCTATTTGAAAAAGACTTCAAAACTATGTTCACTGAGTTTGAAGGCGGTAAATTGCCAGATGACATCCGTGGTGATGGTGACGTTAAGTACCACATGGGTAACTCAGCTGACGTTGTAACTTCTGACGGTCACCCTCTTCACTTATCTCTAGCTCCAAACCCATCTCACCTTGAAGCTGTTGACCCAGTTGTTCTTGGTGGCTGCCGAGCTAAGTGGGAAAGACTTTACGACGAAGATCATAGCAAAATCGTACCTATTCTTGTTCACGGCGATGCTGCTATTGCCGGTCAGGGCATCGTTTACGAAATAGCGAATATGGCAAAACTCGACGGCTACTCAACTGGTGGTATAATCCATGTCGTTCTAAATAACCAAGTTGGTTTTACTGCCAACTACAGAGAGTCTCGTTCAAGTCTTTATTGTACTGACATAGCAAAAGTTCTAGACTGTCCAGTCTTCCACGTAAATGCAGATGACCCGGAAGCTGTAGTTCACGTTTGCCAGATGGCAATTGAACTTAGACAAAAGTTTGGTGTTGACGTCTACATCGATATACTCGGTTACAGACGCTACGGTCACAACGAAGGTGATGAGCCGAAATTCACTCAACCAATTCTCTACGATGCAATCAACAAGCATAAGAGTGTTCTGGACATCTACTCTCATAAACTCATCGCTGAAACTGCTGTTACGCAGAAAGAGTACGACGATTTAAAAGTCTCTTTCAACGATCACCTGCAGAAGTGTCTTCAGTCAGCTCGAGAAGATGAAGAAAAGAATTTAGACGTTAACTATCTCGGTCGTATCTGGGAAGGTTACAGAAGCTCGACACAAGAAGATTTTGAGAAGTCGCCATCTACTGGCGTTAAAAAAGCTGAGTTAGATAAAGTCGCAAATGCGCTATCTAGCATACCAAATGACTTCAACATTCTTCCTAAAATGCGTCGTTTAATTACTAACAGACACAAAGACTACTTCGATAAAAAAGAAGTCGATTGGGGACTAGCTGAGCTACTTGCTTACGGTACACTTCTTCAAGAAGGACACCCAGTACGTCTAAGTGGCCAAGACAGTCGTCGTGGTACATTCTCCCACAGACACTCAGTTTTAATCGATGCAAAACAAGAAAACGAACATGTTTCTTTAAATCACATCGATCCAGAGAATCAAGAGAAGTATCAAGTATACAACTCTCACCTTTCTGAATATGGCGTTCTTGGTTTTGAGTATGGTTACTCCATGGCAACTCCAAATGGCCTGACTATCTGGGAAGCGCAGTTTGGTGACTTCGCCAATGGCGCTCAAATTATCTTTGACCAGTTCATCAGCTCTGCTGAGTCCAAGTGGCAAAGATGTAGTGGACTTGTTTGTTTACTGCCTCACGGCTATGAGGGCCAAGGACCTGAGCACTCAAGTGGTAAACTAGAACGTGTTCTTAGCTTAGCTGCTGAAAACAACATGATTGTTGCCAACCCTACGACTCCGGCAAACTTCTTCCACCTTATGAGAAGACAGATAAATGTTAAGTACCGTATACCGATGATCATCATGAGTCCTAAGAGTCTTCTTAGACACCCAAGAGTTCGATCTAAAGTAAGTGAACTTAATAAAGGTGGTTTCAAAGAAACTATTGATGATCCGGCAGTAAAAGACGCATCGAAGATCGACAGAGTGCTTCTTTGTTCTGGTAAAATTTACTACGAGCTACTCGAAAAGAAAGAAAAAGAAGGTTTCGACAACGTCGCAATCGTCAGAATCGAGCAGTTCTACCCAACACCTAAACTTCAAGACAAAGAGCTTGCTAAAAAGTATGGCGACGTCAAAGAGTGGACATGGGTACAGGAAGAACCACAAAATATGGGTGGTTGGTACTACATGAGAGCAAGACTCGATGTAGTTCGCCGCGACATTAACTTTGTTTCCAGAAAGAAAAGTGCTAGCCCAGCTCATGGTAGCATGAAGATGGAACTTAAGTATCAAGAAGATATTTTGAATCGTGCCTTCAATGGTATTAGCCCTAAAAAAATCAAGTAATAAGTCAGAGATAAGCAATGATAATCGACATAGTCGTACCAAAAGCAGGCGAGTCAGTAACAGAAGCTGATATCGCTGCATGGATGAAAGAGGATGGTGACATTGTTGCCATGGATGAAGCTGTAGTTGAACTAGAAACTGATAAAGCTTCTATGCAGATGGCTGCTGAACAAGCTGGTAAACTTCAGATCTTAGTTGAAGAAGGCGAAACTGTTCAAGTTGGCGATGTTATCGCTAAGATTGATACCGCTGCTGCTGGCGAAAGCCCAGCTCCTGCAAAAGAAGCAGCTCCTGCTGCTACTGACGCTCCTGCTACTCCGGCACCAGCTACTGCTGAAACTGGCAGTGCTGTTATGAATGAGAAGATCCCTTCTCCTGCTGCTAAAAAGCTAATCCTTGAAAACGGTCTTTCTGTTCAGGACATCCCTGCTACTGGCAAAGATGGTCGTATCACTAAAGGTGATGTTCTCGCCCTTCTTGCTGCTGTCTCTCAAAACAAGCACACTAAACCAGTTCCTCCGGCACCGACTCCAGTTAAGTCTGCTCCGGTTGTAGAAGCTGCTCCAGTAGTTGCTGGCGAGCGCAATCAGCGTGTAGAGCGCATGAGTCGTCTTCGTAAAACTGTTGCTGAAAGACTTGTTGAAGCACAAAAAACTGCTGCAATCCTGACTACTTTCAATGAAGTTGACATGAGTGCTATCATGGATCTTCGTAAACAGTACAAAGAAAAATTCAAAGGCAAGTACGACGTAAACCTAGGTTTCATGTCATTCTTCGCTAAAGCTGCTTCCCAAGCACTTAAAGAATACCCAATCATGAATGCTCAGGTAGACGGTACAAACATCGTTTATCATGACTACGTTGATCTAGGTATCGCTGTTTCTACTCCTAAAGGCCTTGTTGTTCCGGTTATCCGCGACTTACAAGACATGTCTTTTGCTCAGATCGAATCTAAAATCATCGAGCTAGCAATCAAAGGAAGAAACGCCGACCTAACTCCAGACGACATGACTGGTGGTACATTTACTATCACTAACGGTGGTACTTTCGGCTCTATGCTTTCTACGCCTATCTTAAATCGCCCTCAAAGTGCGATTCTTGGTATGCACAACATCGTTCAACGCCCAGTTGTTGTTAACGGTGAAATCGTCGTACGTCCAATCATGTACTTAGCTGTTAGTTACGATCACAGAATTATTGACGGTTCTGACGCGGTAAGATTCCTTGTTAAAATCAAGGAAGGTCTAGAAGATCCAACTCGCATGCTTCTGGAGCTGTAAGATGTCACAAGAGTTCGACCTTATTGTAATCGGCGCTGGCCCTGGTGGTTATGTCGCTGGCATCCGTGCTGCACAGCTTGGAATGAAAGTCGCAGTAGTCAACAAGTACGACAACCTTGGTGGTACTTGTTTAAATGTTGGCTGTATTCCATCTAAAGCACTTCTTGACTCATCTGAGCTATACCATCAAGCAATTGAGAAGTTTGAAGTTCACGGTATCGAAACAGGTAAAGTGAAAGTTGACTTTGGCAAGATGCTTAAAAGAAAAGAAGATGTTATTTCAAATACAGTAGCCGGCATCGACTACCTATTTAAAAAGAACAACATCACCAAAATCACTGGTCATGCTTCTTTCCTTGATAAAAACAGCATCGAAGTAGACAACAACGGCAAAAAAGAAACTTATAAAGCAACGAACTTTATCATTGCTACAGGTTCTAAGCCAACTGAGCTACCATTCCTTAAGTATGATGGCAAGCACGTTATCTCTTCTACTGACGCTCTAAAACTAGAGAAGATTCCAAAAGAACTTATCGTCATTGGCGGTGGTGTTATTGGTCTTGAGCTTGGTTCAGTTTACGGTCGACTTGGAACAAAAGTAACTGTCATTGAATTCATGGACAGAATCCTTCCTCCGATGGATGCTGAACTTGGCAAGACTCTTCAACGCTCACTTAAGAAGTCTAACTTTGAGTTCCATCTCAAAACTAAAGTGACTGGTGCTAAAGTTTCTCGTAATAAAATCACCGTTGAAGCTGAAAATAAGAAAGGTGAAGTTGTTACTTTCACTGGCGACCACGCCCTCGTTTGTGTTGGCCGTCGTCCTTATACAGATAGCCTAAATGCTGAAGCTGCTGGTGTGGAACTAGACGAACGTGGTTTCATCAAAGTTAATGATCATCTACAAACTGCTAGCGACAACATCTACGCTATTGGCGATGTTATCGGCGGCATGATGTTAGCTCACAAAGCTGAAGAAGAAGGCGTTTTCGCTGTAGAACATATAGCTGAAGAGATCCCTCACGTAAACTACAATACTATTCCAGGCGTTGTCTATACGTGGCCTGAAGTGGCTAGTGTAGGTAAAAGTGAGCAAGACCTCAAGGAAGCTGGCAAAGAATATAAAGTGGGTAAGTTCCCATTTAAAGCTAGTGGACGTGCACGTGCAGCCGAAGAAACGGAAGGTTTTGTGAAAGTTTTAGCTGATCCTGAAACTGACGAGATCCTTGGTGTACACATGATCGGACCACGTTGTTCAGACATGATTAGTGAAGCTGTTGTGGCTATGGAGTACAAAGCTTCTGCCGAGGACATCGCTACAATTGTTCACGCCCACCCAACTTTTACTGAAGCCTTTAAAGAAGCTTCACTTATGGCTACTGCTGACAGAGCGATTCACATCTAGAAGCTGCTTTAGTTATACTTTTCACAAGCCCCTTTTTGGGGCTTTTTTTATGCCCGAATGCTTCACATTTCACAAATACGATCTTAATTTTGAAGTCATTTTACAAAATTTTACGCTTAAAATGTGACTTATTTCCGTTTTTTCTTTTATCACCTTGATCCATAATGTATTATATACTCTGAGGAGAAAATATTTACACGAGGTGATGATATGCATGACTTGGACTGGCCACGTCTCATAAGTGACATTTCTGAGGCACTAGTTCTAACCCAAAGAGAGCTCGGCAAAAGTATCGGTACGACACAACAGTCTGTGTCAAACTGGTTAAATGGTCGAAGAGTTCCTTCGGATACTAAAGCAAAGAGGTTTTTTAAATTAGCAGAAGAAGCTGGTATTTCTTACGAGGATTATAGACTTCCACAAAAGGTTTTGAAAGAAAAACAAAAAAAGTTGGAAATAAAGTCTCTACCCATCAAAGTTCGACGCTTGTCTGTTAAACTTAACAATTTGCATCCTAGACGACGCAAGAAAATCATGGAGTATCTTGAGGATATGCTCGAGACCGTTGAGAAAAAACACACGTCTTAATTTATTCGGGCTTTCGGCCCGAATTATCTTCAATTCATTGGAATTAAAACTATTCCATCATTATTATTACTTAAGGCACAACCCTAAGGATAATAATAAAAATGAAACACCCTCTTCTATACAGCATCATCATTTTTTGCACTAGCCTTTCCCTGCCTGCGGAATTCTACCAAGACAACTCAAGCCAACTTTATGGTCTAAATGACGAAAACGGTAAAGCTCTAACTGCCGCCATATTTTCAGATATTCATACTTACTCAGACAGAATTGCCAAAGTTAAATCAAATGGCAAATGGGGCATAATCAATTCTAAAGGAAAATATATCGTCCACTGTCTCTACGACTCTATTGGTCCTTTCGTCGAAGGTAAGTCTAGAGTTGTTTTCGAAAAGAAAGTCGGCTTTATAAATGGCAAAGGTAAAGAAGTCATCCCTTGTGAATATGAAAATGCTTATAACTTTAAAAATGGCGTGTCTCGAGTCAAGAACAACGATA
>JAJPOQ010000076.1 GCA_021232515.1 Lentisphaeraceae bacterium | reverse complement strand
CTTGCCAGAAGCTAGAGAGCAAGTTAATTATGTTCATTAGTCGTTCCTTCTGAGATTGTTTAATTGTGGTAAATCAAACTAAATCAGAAGAACGACTTTTTCTTGCCTAGATTAGAAACCACACAATTCCGTGAAGAACCTAACTTTAGGTAAGGCTGTCATCGAGGGTAACACCAACTCAACAGGTCTAGCACACAAGATAAGACTTCTCCTCTATAGTTTGGCGACGGGAGAACCTGGACCTTTTAAACACGCCAAAGCAATGGTCTTTGTAGAAGGACTTCAAAAGCTACATCCTTAAGTAAACTGTACTCTTTTCAGATGTTCTATTTAAAATTAAAGCACATTTAATTAGACTTGATCGAACTTAAATTTTTCATAAAACAATTGGGGCCCAGAAATCAATGAACTACACAATCTTTAAACAAGTTACTATCTGTCTACTTTTTAGTTCTATCGCAACTCAGGCTGGTCTAAAAATATCCGTTATTGGTAAAGAGTTCACAAGGAATAAACAAGTCACACCACCCTCCCTCTTCTTCGATGACTCAAATAAAGGTGGCAGCACATCTATCCGAAATGCCGACCTTCCCAACATGGTGTGGAAAGACAAGGGCTACTACCGCCGCAATAGAGACCTTGGACAGGTCTTTAACATTCCTGCTGGTCAAGACATAACTCTAGATGCAATCGTCCTTCGTACAGGAAATAGCCGTATTGCAGTATTGACCGGAGCGCGAAACGCCGAAATGTATCTGCAGTTTTATGAGGTGATTGGCCAACCCACGATAAATGACAACGCCACACCAATAGGCAAAGAAGCAACTCATGGCTTCACTAAAAATCATCGCGGTGACGACTATATAGAAGGCGTTACTTACAAAACTATTTGCATCGTAAAAGGCGGTCATTTCCCAAACATTGAACCAACTACAAAAAATGGTGGTCAAGCAGGCCACCTACTATACACAAAATGGGACCTCACTGGTGAAGATGAACTAACACTGAAGGCTGGTAAACGCTACGCTTTTATGGTCGGCTTCGTCAATCCTGGCCCACTGAGAAATCTTACATTTGGCAACGTCAACTATGCCCATTTGCCTCAAAAGCCTCAACTAGTAAAAGACTCTGGCGGTTTACATGTATGGAGCTTCCGTCGTGAAGGTGACGGTTCGGCCCCCATCAAGACAGCCAAAATGATCAATAAAAAAACAGGTAAGAACTACACAAAAAAAGAACTTGTTGATCAGTCAAAATTTAATGAGAAAAGGTATGACATACAACCAACAACTGACGGTTATCCAGATGTCGACACTTACAGAAGCTTAGAGTTCTATATAGAACTTAAAAAGTAAGTTCTGATTGGGTGAAAAATCCACCCTCTGACTTATTTCCAATGATTTCCCCAAGAGTTCGTAAATACCACATTTAGCCGGTTCTTTTTAACCGCAACTGCGTGACCATCACCAATCGCAAAAGGACTTTCTAAGTGTTTCCCTTTAAACTTATGATAGATCTTTTCTTTAGCACCATCAGTCCTCACCAAGTCTCCGAGTATGAACTCATAACTTTCCCAAAACCACTTTTTGAACCTATTTCTATGAATCTTGCAAGTTTCTCCTCAACTACTGTCTTATTTTGAAAAGATTAGGTGTACATTCCGTGTGTTATACATAAAAATAATTGGAGCGTACTTATGTTAAAACAGTTTCTTCACTTAGGAGTTGCTGCCTGTTTTCTACTTTCACTAGCCTCATGTATTAGCCACAATGCTACACATGACATGGTTGACTCAGCTACAGACTTTCTAGAATCTTTAGATGCTAAACAAAAAGCAAAAGCTCAAGCAGCTTTTTCAAGCAAAGACCGTACGGACTGGGTTTTTCTTCCTGATAAGTACATCAAACCTGAGAAAAAAAGATTTGGTCTAACTCTTAAAGAGATGACTAAAGAACAGCGCGAGCTCGGTATCGCTCTACTTCACTCTGCCCTTAGCCAAGAAGCGAAGATCACTGTTAGCCAAGTTAGACTTCTAGAAGATGTTCTACTTAAACTAACTAAAGATCCTATCCGCGATAGCGACCTTTACTACATCTCAATCTTCGGTGAGCCAACAGACCACGGTACATGGGCTTGGACGTTTGAAGGTCACCACTTGTCTGTAAACGTAACGATCATCAACGGTCACCACGTTTCATTGACTCCTAGTTTCTACGGTAGTAACCCTGGCGTTGTCGGTGAAGGCGAGCACAAAGGTCTACAAGTTTTAGCTGGTGAAGAGAACATCGCTCGTAAATTAGCGAAAACATTGACTTCAGCTCAACTAAGTAAAGCTAACGTTTTCAATAAGCCACCAAAAGACATCTTTTCTAAAGACTACACAAAAGTTTCTCGTAAGGACTTCGACATCCGCAAAGGACTTCCTTATAAAGAGATGAGTAATAAACAAAAAGAAATCGTTCAAGATCTTATCAATGTTTACATCGAAAAGTTCCGTCCTGAACTTCTTAAAAACACCGACCACACACCTCTATCTGAAATCGATTCACTCGTTTTTGTTTGGGTTGGTAGCACTATTCCTGGTAAGCCTCACTATTATAGACTTGTAACGACTAACCACCTAATCGAGTACGACAACGTTCAAAACGGTGCGATGCACCCTCACGCTGCATGGCGTGACTTCGATGGTGACTTCGGCGAAGATATACTTCTAAGACACCACTCAAAGCATCACCACTAGAATACTTTAAGGCATCGAGCAATCGATGCCTTTTTTCTTGATAGAATCAAGAATCAATCTACTAAACTCACTGATTACTAATCACTATTTACTGATTACTGATCACTATTTACTGATTACTGATTACTGATCACTGATCACTGATTACTCAATCTTTTTTCACTGAACACTAACCCTCTCTTTCTTCTCCCCCAATGAACAAAAAGTTCTTAGCTCTAGCCATACCCAACATAGCCGCCAACCTTGCCGCTCCTATTCTCGGCATAGTCGACACTTCTTTGATGGGCCACGCCGAAGGACTTTACATGATTGGCGCAGTTGCCATTGGCAGTATGATCTTCAATTGTATCTATTGGAGTTTTGGATTTCTCAGAATGGGCACTACCGGTATAACAGCTCAAGCTTATGGAGCGACAGATAACCAAGAATGCGCGGCAACATTGGGCCGCAGTTTAGTTACCGCTCTTTTCATCGCATTCTTTATATTCATTTTAAAAGAGCCAATAAAACAATTAGCCTTTCAATTAACCGACGGTTCATCGCAAGATGTTCTTAAAAATGCCGCTTACTATTTTGATACTAGAATCTGGGCTGCACCAGCAACTTTATGCCTCTATGCATTAACCGGTTGGTTCTTAGGAATGCAGAATTCCGTCATCCCTCTTTTCTTAGCAGTTTTCAGTAATATTTGCAACATCATCCTAAGTTTACTCTTTGTCAAAAATATGAATATGGGAACTGAAGGAGTCGCTCTAGGAACAGTCTGTGCTCAATATATCTCATTGATCACCGCCCTCATAATCATCTATATAAAATATAAAAATATCTTTAGCGGTTTTAAACTTAAAGTCCTAACTCACATCGAGCCTCTCAAAGCATTCTTTACAGTCAACAAAGACATCTTCATTCGCACTTTACTTCTCGTTGGGACAGTCTCTTTCTTTACGGCAAAATCAGCCGACTTTGGCGAGGATATACTAGCTGCAAATAGCATCCTTGTTCAACTCGGAGCGGTCATGGCCTTTGCTGTTGATGGCTATGCCTATGCTGCTGAAAGCTTCACTGGCAAGTTTATTGGAGCCAAAGATACCCTATCCCTAAAGTTATTGACCAAAATCAGCTTTAAGTGGGGACTACTCACAGGCTTAGTCTTTGCCCTAATTTATTGGATTGGCAGCTCTTACATCTTTGCCATCTTTACAGATAAAGAGCTCATTACCTCAGAAGCCAACACTTACCTTATCTGGGCTTTAGTCGCCTGCCTTATAAACCCTATTAGTTTTATTTGGGACGGCATTTTTATCGGCGCAACTATGAGTAAAGCCATGCGAGACTCAATGATCTTCTGCACCCTGCTTGTCTACATACCAGCCTTTTTACTTCTTCGCGAGTATGGCAATCATGGCCACTGGTTAGCCATGACTATTTTCATGATTGCCCGTGGTATATGTATGACTGCCATGGCAAAACCCATCTATAACAAGGCATCATGAAAACAACACACATCATATGCACGTTCATCTACTTCACGGCCTTCTATATTGCCAACGACTGTGGCTATAAAGAGATCTCGAGAAGTGAGAGCCTTATCAGCTTTGAAAGAACTGGCTTTCCATTCAATAAATCATTTTCAATACAGATAACTGACCAAAAAAGCAAAGAGACGATCATCCAAGAAACACGAGAAGTTTACAATAGACAAACTCTATGGTTACATGCCGTCAACGGCATACCATGGTTTTCTGTTTATTTCATCACGGTCTATTTAGTCAAAAGAAAAAGCAAGCTCACCAAACAAGAGTGATGAGCTTCTACAAGCTTATTTTAAATGCCAATCGGCGCCTTCAGACATAACACTTTTATTGATCGCCAAGAGTTTCTTCTTCAGCTTCTTTAGCAACTCTGGCTTACTCTGAGCCAAGTTATTTTTTTGTCCGGGATCATCCTCTAAGTTAAATAATTGATAGTTTTTGTAGCTACCTTTTTTGATCGCAGGAATCCACTCTTCCTTGAACATATTACTGATAGAAAGTTCATAGTCAGGCTCGGCAACTAGAGAGTATTTGCCATCTCTTATAGCAACGATTGGACGTGATTTTTGCAAATGCCAAAAAAGTGGTTGGTGCCTTTCAAACTCTCCTTGCTCTGGGATCAACAAAGACTTTAAGCTTGAGCCATCTATATGCTTATTTTGAGGATTCTCTATTTCTAAAATGTCACACAATGTCGGCAGTATATCGACTAATCCTGCTGGAGTCTTTATCGTTTTCCCTGCTGAGATCTTACCTGGCCAATAGAAGATTCCCGGGACACGAATTCCTCCATCCCAGTTTGACCCTTTTCTAGCTCGTAAGTTTCCGACTCTGTCTGAACGATAACTGCCGTTATCTGAACCATAGATAATGATCGT
This sequence comes from Lentisphaeraceae bacterium, assembly GCA_021232515.1. GTDB lineage: Bacteria > Verrucomicrobiota > Lentisphaeria > Lentisphaerales > Lentisphaeraceae > JAKVBD01. The sequence continues at coordinate 12,172 of JAJPOQ010000076.1, read as the reverse complement.
ATCTTCTTTCGGTGCAACTTTACCAAGCTTTTCTACCAATCTCTTTATAGCTCTGTCTGTATTATCAATAGTGCCTGAATAGACTTGAGCTTTTTTGTCGCCTTTATATGTATCCGATATCTCTTTAGGAGATGCAATGGGAGCATGTGGTTCATGAAACCACACATTTAAGAAAAATGGTTTTTCCTTTTCTCTGTGGTTATCTAACCAATTTATCGCTTCATCGACAACTATCTGACAAGAGTAACCTTTTATCTCACCTAGCTTTTTGCCATTTCTAACAAAGTTATTTGGATTTTTATGACTAGGTTGAGCGTTATTTCCCGTAGCCATCCAGTAATCAAAACCGTGCTTGTCTGGAGTTGGCTTATTTTTTTGCTTGTCATATGGTAAACCTAAGTGCCACTTACCAACATGAGCCGTCAAGTACCCCTCTCCTTTTAAAACTTCTGCTATAGTCACTTCACTCTCAAGTAAGTGAGACTTTTGCGAAGCATCGTGAATCCAGCTGTAAACTCCTGTTCGGATGTGATGACGCCCGGTCAATAAAGTTGCTCGTGAAGGAGAACACACCGCACAACCTGAGTAAAAGTCACTGAACTTACTACCTTTGGCTGCGAGGCCGTCTAAAGTTGGGGTTTTAACCGGACCATCATAACAACCTATGTCTTTAAAGCCTAAATCATCCGCCAATAAAATAACTACATTCGGCCTTTCTTTAGCCAAAGCTCCTACAGACAACATCAATAACACAATGAAAAAACGCATATACTCTTCCTTATACATAAACAAAACAAATTCTAAATGAATTCACACCTACCATTCAATGGCATTTTAACTACAACACCGCCAACTATTAAAAAATGAGGCCTATCAATTTATTTTAATGGATTTAATTTAGGCGCAAGAAGCCAACGTCATTAATTGGAAATAACTATGAAGTATCCGTTTTGGGCATTATTTATCGGTGTCATGCTCCCATATATCACTGCCTCTATTGGAACTGTGTATAAGAAAAAACAGTTTGGAAAAATTGATTTCAATTCCCCTCGAGAGCAAAACAATATGCTTGAGGGTGCTGGACGTAGAGCAAGTGCAGCCCAAGCAAATAGCTGGGAAGCGCTCATAGCTTTTTCGACTTCTTTTTTTGCGGCCTTTGCCGCCGGTGTCCCTGCTGAGAAAGTCAGCTTATGCGCCATAGTCTGGGTTGTTGCCCGAGTTCTCTACCCTATCTTTTACATCACCGACTTCGCCATGGGAAGAGTTGCCGCTTTTGCTGTTGGTATGGCCGCTTGCTTAAGACTACTCGCCCTCGCGGTAATGATCTGACCCTATGATTCAACTCTATCAGTTCAAACTTTCTCACTACTGTGAAAAGGTTCGTTGGGCTCTGGACTTCAAAAAACTCTCTTATGAGGAAGTAAATTTAGTACCCGGTCTTCACTTTAGTAAGATCACTAAACTTGGCGCAGAACAGACTTCCGTCCCCGTCATAAAAAATGGTAGTTCTGTAGTACAAGGATCGTCTCAGATACTCACTTATCTAGATGAAAAATATCCTAAAAACTCTCTTTCGCCTCAAGATCCAGATCAACTTCAAGAGTGTTTAGATTGGGAAGAATTCGCTGATGAAGAAATAGCGCCTTACCTAAGGGTTTGTTTTTATTACATTCTCCTCATGCATAAAAAGCTACTTATATCCTACCTCACGGAAAGTACTCCTAGCTACAATAAAATTTTGCTGTATTTCTTATATCCACTTCTCAAGAAAAAAATGATCGCAAAAATGGACTTAAATCTGAGTAGTTTTGAACAAGCTAAAATCAAGCTAGGTGACAACATCCTGCAGGTCAAAAACTACTTAGCTGGAAAGCAATATTTGGTGGGGGAGACATTTACGAGAGCAGACCTAGCTATGGCTGCCCTTATTGCCCCTGTTCATAGAATAGAAAAATTTGGTTTTGTTCCTCAAGGCCTACCTAGCGAACTCGTAAAAATCAGCGAAGAGCTAAGTGAATTATCTCCTTGGGTTAAAGACCTTTATCAACAACATAGGTAACTAAAGAGTATTATCCTCTTTATACTTCATCTGATACTTTCTAGGCGTCATACCCATGAGGATACGGAACTCTCGAGTGAAGTAACTTTGATCACAAAAACCACAATCTAAAGCAACTTGTTGGATGTTATAACCAGCGAGGAGAAGTTCACATGCCTGTTCAAGTCTAAGTCTCTTTATATACTGGTTAGGCGAACTACCAAAGTGTTTTTTAAACTTGCGTTCAAAAGTACTCAGGGACATACAAGACAACTCAGCTAACTCTTTGATACTTATAGAGTTCATAAAGTTCTTCTGCATAAAGTCGATACACTCTCGGAACTCAGAATATGGCTCTATACTATTCTCTGTTCGGCGAACATCTCGCGTCAAACCTTCTATACCAACAACATCTCCGTCAATGTTCTTCAGTGGAACTTTTGTTGTTAAGAACCAGTGAACATTTCCTTTACCGTCACCAACCAATTCAAGTTTATTCCGCAGAATGATCTTTTCATTCATGATTTTCAGGTCGTCTTCACGGTACTTTTCTGCTAAATCTGTGCGTAGAACATCGAAGTCAGTCTTTCCCAATAAATCTTTAGGATTACTCATATCGAAGTGATCAACTAAGATCTGATTGGCGTAGACAAAGCGGCCTTCTTTATCTTTAGCAAAATAAAATGTATCTGTTTGAGCTTCAAAAAGTTCACTCGGTTTACATATATTATTATTATCATAAAACTCTGCTAGAAAATGATCGACTTCTTTCATATAATCCTCTCGATGGTTCAATCGGTAAAAGTGTTAACTCATAATACTTTCCGGTCTTCAAATAAACAACCCTCAAAAAACATGTTTGACGATTTTATTATAAATTTTGGAAATAGAATTATATAAGAAAAACGGATTTAGCACCATCTTTAATCAAAGTTTAAAACGAATAAGGAAAGTTAGATGCCTACTGTAGTATGTAACAACATAAACATTGTTTACGAAGAAAGAGGTTCAGGAGTTCCACTTCTTTTAATCATGGGACTAAGTGCTCGTGGTGCTTTTTGGGAAGAGCATGTTAAAGAATACGAAAAACATTTCCGTTGTATCATCATCGACAATCGCGGCGCTGGCGACTCTGATAAACCTGAAGGTCCTTATTCAACAAAGATGATGGCAGACGACATCGCCGATCTTGCTAAACAACTAAATCTTGGAAAGTGTCACGTTGCAGGTATATCAATGGGCGGCGCTATTGCTCAAGAGCTAGCACTTAATCACCCAGAGATCATTCGTTCTCTAGTTATCATCAGTAGCTGGGCAAAGTGTGACCCTTATGCGATCCAAGTATTTGACCACTTTAAAGATATGAGAAAGATCTCAGATCCTGCTGACTTCATGAAACTTCTTCAACTTTGGATTTTTGCTCCACCATTCTTTGAGTCAGAAGAAGCTAGAGCAAACCTTAAAGAAGGTTGTGAAACAGCTCATGAAGAGTATATGCAGCTTCACGCTTTCTGTGCCCAAGCGGATGCATGTATAAACCACGACACAGTAAGTCGTGTAAACGCTCTTAGTAAGTTCCCAACACTCATCACTGTTGGTGACCAAGACATCTTCACTCCGGTAAAATTCTCTGAACAACTACACGAACTTATCGAAGGCTCAGAGCTCATGATCCTACCTAAAACAGGACATGCACACCACTGGGAAGACTTAGAAACATTTAATAACGCTACTGCTCAGTTCATGCTGAAGCATTAATTTTAAGGAGACTAGACAATGAAAGATATAAAAATAGGTTGCGAACACTACGCATGGGTTATGGCTGGATGTATTGAGCCACAAGAACCTTTCTATGACAAAATTGACCACATCGCAAACGTTGTTGGTAAAGCAGGTTTCCAAGGTTTTGAGCCAATTGACAAGTTTCTTTACAGCTTCTACGATTCTGAAAGACTTGCTGATTCTATGAAAAATGCGGGTATTGAACTTTCTTCGGTCGTTTTGCTTGACGATTGGCTCAACCCTAAAGAAACAGACGCTGAAAAAGAAGCTTCAGATAAACTTATCGACTTCCTGTCTAAGTACTTCCCTGAAGCTGTAGTTATGCTTTGTCAGATGCCAACAACTCGTGATGAAAATCACTTGGCAGAAAGACACGATAACCTAATCAGCTGTATCAACAAGATCTCAAAAAGAGCTGCTGGTAAAGGACTAACTTGTTCTTACCACCCGAACTCGCCTGAGACTTCTATCTGGCGTGACGCTTCAGACTACGAAAAGCTTCTTCCAAGACTAGACAGCAAAGTTCTAGGTTGGACTCCAGACGTTGGTCACATGGCTCTAAGAGACATGGATCCAATCAAGTTGATGAGAGACTACCGTTCAATCATTAACCACGTTCACTACAAAGACATGCACGCTGATAAATCGTGGGCTCTTATGGGTGAAGGTGTAATCGATTTTAAAACTATAACTAAAGATCTTGTCGATACAGACTTTAAAGGTTGGATCATCGTTGAAGACGAGTGTGAGCGTTCTGTAAATGAACCTGACGCAGTAACTGTCGAGTGCGGTACTTACTCTAAAGATGTTATCGAGCCGATCATACAAAAGGTTACGGTCTAACACATGAAAAATCTATGGTCAGACAAAGAAGCTGCTGCTTTAGAAGGTGACGATCTAGCACTAAGAGTCTACACTTCTCGCCTACTAGGGCAAGAGCCAAGTCTCGTTCTTCATGGCGGTGGCAACACTTCTGTAAAGTCTACAGTGAAAGACATCTTCGGCAATGACGTCGAAACATTGTTTATTAAAGGTAGTGGCTGGGACTTGAAGACTATCGAGAAAGAAGGTTTCTCTCCAGTAAGAATGGACGCTTGCTTGAAACTCTCTGCTCTTGAAACTCTAAATGACTTCGAAATGGTCAAGCAACTACGTGTTGCACTACTTGACCCTGCAGCTCCAAACGGCTCAATCGAAACTTTAGTACATGCCTCAATTCCTTATAAATTTGTCGATCATACACATGCAGACTCTGTTGTTGTACTGACAAATTCACCTGAAGGCAAAGCGAAACTACAGCAAACATTTCCGGACTTCCTTATTCTTCCTTATGTTATGCCTGGTTTTGACTTAGCTAAACAGTTCGACAATGCTGTAAAATCCGCTCAACTAGACGGCAAGAAAGGTGTTATCCTTTCTGGTCACGGTATCTTCACTTTCGCTGAAAATGCCAAAGACAGTTACGATCGCATGATTGACGCAGTAACTAAAGCTGAAGAGCTTATCTCTGAACTGAGAACAAGTGATCGTGTCATCAGCGTTGCCAAGTCTGTTGATCACCTAGCTCTTGCTAAGATCCGTAAAAAAGTTTCTGACTTACGCGGTACTGCAGTTACTGTTAAGATGGATAACACCCCTGAAGCTGTTGGTTACTCTGAAAGATCAGACATCGCCGACATCGCAACTCGCGGCACACTGACTCCTGACCACAGCATTCGCACAAAGCGCATTCCTGCTGTGATCAACGGTAAAGCTGAAGAGCAACTCGACGCATATGCTGAAAGTTACCGTCAGTACTTCGCTGAAAATTCAACAGATGAGCACACTATCCTCGATCAAGCTCCACGCTGGGCTGTATGGAAAGAACAGGGAATCCTTTCTTTCGGTGCAACTCGCAAAGAAGCTTCGCAGATCTCAGATATAGCTCACCACACAGCCAACTCTATCCAAGATGCTGAGTCACTTGGCGGTTGGCAACCACTTAGCTCTAAAGAATTATTCGACATAGAGTACTGGGAACTTGAGCAACGCAAATTGAAGAAAGGCGGTTCAAAGCCAATGCTTCAAGGTCAAATTGCTATAGTAACTGGTGCTGCTGCTGGTATCGGCCGCAAATGTGCTGAAGACCTCATGAGCCACGGAGCTTTAGTTGTTGGTATCGACATCTCTCCAAGTATCGAATCATTCACTGGTCCAAACTCTCTTGGTCTTGTATGTGACATAGGTAAAGAAGATCAACTTAAGTCAGTTGTTGAAAAAACAGTTGAAACTTTTGGTGGTCTTGACCTTATCATCTGTAACGCCGGAATTTTCACAGCTGGTGAGTACGTCGAAGATCTAGATAGCAATAAGTGGGACTTAACTCTCAGAATCAACTTAACTGCAAACCAATTGTTAGTTAAGTACGCAGCTCCTTACCTCAAAGAAGGTATCGAACCTGCAGTCTTATTTGTCGGTTCAAGAAACGTTGGCGCTCCTGGTCCAGGTGCAGCAGCCTACTCAGTTTCTAAAGCTGGCTTAACTCAACTAGCTCGTGTTTTAGCTATGGAACTCGCTCCAAGCGGTGTTCGTGTCAACGTCATTCACCCTGATGCAGTATTTGACACAGACCTTTGGACTCCAGAAGCTCTAGCTCGTTCAGCAGAACGCTACGGCATGACAGTCGAGCAGTATAAGACAAGAAACCTTCTAAGTACAGAAATAAAATCAACCGACATCGCCGAAATGTGTACGGCTTTAGTTGGTCCACTATTCAACAAAACTACCGGCGCGCAGATCCCTGTCGACGGTGGTAATGACAGAATTATATAATCAAAAATAAAGTATAGGATAAATACATCATGGCAGATACAGACGACATCAGAGACGGCAAGAGCTTCGGCTTAGACACTCCAGCAAGCACAGAAGGTTTCTACCTTAAAGGTTTAAACAATACTGACTGGGGTCTAAAAAACCGTTTATCACGCATCTTCAACAAAAAGTCAGGCAACACAGTTATGCTTGCTTTCGACCACGGTTTCCTTATGGGACCAACTTCTGGTCTTGAGCGCATCGACCTGAACATCGCTCCTCTTGCTGAGGAAGCTGACTGTCTTATGGGTACTCGCGGTATGCTCCGTAGTTCTATCCCGGCTACATGTACAAAACCAGTTTGTCTTCGTACAGACACAGGTACTACAATCCTAACAGAAATGAACAACAACGTTCTTATTTCTGAAATAGAAGCAATCAATATGAATGCATCTGCAATGGCAGCTATGCTTTCTGTCGGTGAAAAAGAAACTGAGCACATCACTATCGCTAACTTCAGCCGCCTTGTAGATATCGGCATGAAGTATGGCATCCCAGTTATGGGTGTTACTGCAGTTGGTAAAGACATGGCTCGCGACGCTCGTTACTTCGGTATGGCTTCACGTGTTTGTGCTGAAAATGGCGCAAGTATCGTTAAGACTTACTACACTGAAGGTTTCGAGAAAGTAGTAGCTGCATGTCCAGTTCCAGTCGTTATCGCTGGTGGTAAGAAGCTTCCTGAACTTGAAGCTCTTGAGCTTTGCTACAACGCAATTCAGTGTGGTGCTTCTGGTGTCGACATGGGTCGTAACGTCTTCCAGTCTGAAGCTCCTTTAGCAATGATGAAAGCCGTTAAAGGCGTAGTCCATGATGGTTTGAAGCCTGCAGAAGGTTTCGATCTATTTGAGACACTTTCAAAATAAGAGTTTTTCTTATCCGGAGGCTTTTCGGAGCCTCCGTTTAAAATCAAACAATTAAAGGAAAGATTATGGAATCATTTAAATTAGAAGATGTCTACGCCATCCTTGGCAAGGTAACTGACGTTATCTGCGAAAATGCCATGTTCCTTTGCGAACTGGACTCTGTCGTTGGCGACGGTGATCACGGCACAACTATTCGTCGTGGCGTAAAAGCTGCACAAGAGAAAATCGAAACTGAAAAGCCAGACAAAGTCGACAAGCTTTTAGCTGCCTATGCCCTTGGTATGGTATCCACTATGGGTGGAGCTTCTGGTCCAATCTTTTCTAGTATGTTCCTAGGTATGGGTATGGCTTCTCAGGGTTCTGAAGAAGTAACTCTTTCTCACCTAGTAGAAGCTTTTGAAAATGGCTTGGCCCGCGTTAAAAAAATCGGCCGCTCAGATGAAGGCGACAAAACTCTCATCGACGCTCTAGCTCCTGGTATTCGCGCTCTTAAAGCGAGTTCTGAAGCTGGCGAGTCACTTGGTGTCGCTCTTAACAAGATGCACGAAGCTGCTCTTGAAGGTATCGAAGTTACTAAAACTCTAGTTGCCAACAAAGGCCGTTCACGCTATGCAGGCGAAAGAGGTCTTGGTCACCAAGATGCTGGTGCAACTTCAGTAACTCTTATTATCAAATGTTTTGCAGAACAAGCGAATCAAGGGTAAATCATGCGCAAATTAATCAACAATCCAGAAAATTTAGCCATCGAACTTATCGATGGATTTTGCCTGACAAATAAAAATAAAGTCAAGCGTATCGCTCCACATGTTTGTGCGAGAAAAGAAGCTCCTATAGCAGGTAAAGTCGGTATTGTTATCGGCGGTGGTGCTGGTCACGAGCCTCTATTCTTAGAGTTTATCGGTAAAGGCATGGCGGACGCATCCGTTCACGGCCAAGTGTTTACTGCCCCTACTCCAGACAAAGTTCTAGATGCTATAAAAGCTGCTGACTCAGGCAACGGTGTTATCCTTCTTTATAACAACTATGCTGGTGACGTTATGAACTTCGATATGGGCCAAGACTTTGCTCGTATGGAAGGCATAAAAGTTGAAACAGTTTTGATCAATGACGAGATCTCAGCCTTCCCACCGGAAAAAGCAGAAGAGCGTCGCGGTACTACTGCCGATCACCTAGTCATCCACGTTGCTGGTGCAGCTGCGGAAGCTGGCCTACCATTTGATGAACTAAAAGCACTTATCGAAAAGACTGTTTTCAACTGTCGTTCGCTCGGTGTTTCTACTTCAGAATGTACCCTCCCAGAAACTGGCCTCGCCACTTTCGAACTACCTGAAGGTCGTATGGAGTTTGGCATGGGTATTCACGGTGAAGCTGGTATCGAACAAGTAGACCTTATGACTGCAGACGCTACTGCAGAGCGCCTTTGTAGTGACATCATCAAAGACCTACCATTTAAGAAAGGCGACGAAGTTGTTGCTCTTATAAATGGCTACGGTGCAACAACTCGTATGGAGATGTTCATCGTTATGCGTCACATGCACAAGTACCTTGAGCAACAAGGTATGGCTGTATACGACACTGAACTTGGTGAGTTCTGTACTGCACAAGAAATGGCCGGTGTATCAGTCACATTGATGAAGCTCGATAGCGAAATCAAGAAATACTGGGATATGCCAGCAGATAGTCCAGGATTTGTTAAGTACTAATGATTAACAAATGGATAGAATTCACTGTTAAAACAGCCAACATTGACGCTTTCAAAGCCTCACTTGCCGCTGTCGAAACAGGATCAAAAGCAGAAGACGGCTGCGTTCACTATGCAGCTTTCCAAAGTGCTGATGACGCAACACTTTTCACAGTCTTAGAGTGCTGGGCAAGTAGCGAAGCTTTCGAAGCTCACCGCGTTGCTCCACACATAGCTAAGTTCAAAGAAGATTGTGGTTCTGTGATTGTTAACAAAAAAGCAATATCTCTAGATCAAATTCAATAAGGAGTATGTATAGATGAAAACATCAATAGGTTCATGGGCGTATACAATTGGCCCTTACGGCGATAAGCCGGTAGATTTCGACACAGTATGTGAAAAACTTTCAAAGCTAGGTTTTGATGCAGTTGAGCTTGGTTCATTTGCTCCACATCCAAACCCAGATGACCTCGACACAAAAGAAAAGCGTCAAGCTGCTGTTGAGAAACTAAAAACTTACGGACTCGAGTTCAGTGGTATAGCAGCAAACCTTTGGGGTGAGCAACTTATCAACACTGAAGATACATCTAAGTATGTTTCAGAATTCAAAAGAAATTGTGAGTTCTCTGTCGACATGGGCATCAAAACTGTTCGTGTAGACACTGTCCAAGGTCCTACTATTTTCAAAGACGAAAACATCGACCAAGACAAAGCTATGCAACAAGTGATCGACACTTGGAAACAGTGTGCTGACATCGCTGCTGAGTATGACCTTAAAGTTACTTGGGAAGGTGAGCCTGGGTTCGCGTTCAACAAGCCTTCTGAGATCCTACAGATCCTTGAAGCTATGAAAGACAAATCAAACTTCGGTTACCTTTACGACACATGTCATGCTCAAATGATCTCTGTTGTGGGTGCACGTCAAGAAGGCGAAAAAGAAGTATTCGACAACCAAATCGAATTCCTTCAAAAAGTTGGTCCTTACATCAACCACGTTCACGTTATCGACTCTGACAATACTTGTCACAAAGGTCCTGATGGCGAAGACGAAACTTCAAGTCACCCTCCTTTCGGACTTGGTTTACTAGATTTCGAAAAACTGATTCCAGCGATCATGGAGTTCCACTCTTATGACAACTACTGGACAGTAGACCTTTGTTTCTGGGACAAAGCCTGGGAAGCGACAGAGATCTGCGCAAAATTCATGGCTGATACAAAAGCAAAATACGCTACTGCAGCAGTCTAAACATTCTTTAGTGTGGTAACTATAGAAAGCTGTAATCTTTCTACTCGGAAGATTACAGTTTTTTACCTATCATTACTAAACCCTCTTTAACCATTCTTTAGTGTGGTAAAGTAGAAAACCGTACTCAATTCAATTGAGTGCGGTTTTTTTATGCAATGCCCCCCTGAAGCTTCATACAGTTATGACTTCCCCATTCTATCAGAAATAAATTAATCATGATTATTTGTAGTCCATACAAGCCCTGATAGTTTAAAATAACTCAACATTAGGGCGTTAGGGCAAAAGATGTATATCCTTGATGGGACGAAGCATGCCACATCCAAGTTTGTCACTATTCTAAATGCACTATAAAAACTATGTTAGGTTTAAAGACAAATGATAATTAAAACTAAATACTTTGAAGCTCCTCTTGAGCATTGCCATCCTTACTATCCAGGGTGCGACGATGAAGACGATTGCGAAATATGTAAATTTTGTGGCACTAAGAGCCAATATATTTATGAGATTGAAGAGTCTGATGACGAAGAATTTGGTTGTATAGATTGTTTAATAAACAAAAAATTCACTATTCCCAAGAGTACTGAAATCGGTGATATTGATGAAAATGGTAATTTCTATAAACTACAGGAAGCCACCGAAACCAAAATTGAAGGTTTAGACCTTGAGAATATAACAGAATCACAAATTAACGATTACATAAACTCACGTTCATTTTCTACTAAAATCCTTCAAACACCAGACGGATATAGAAAAGAACAAATTCAAGAAATTATTCGAACACCAAATGTCACTTGCTTTCAAGATTTAGATCACCCAGTACACTGCAAGGACTTCATGAAATATATAGGCCGATGGGCACAAGAAGATTTCCATAAGAATGCAACTGATGGTGATGGTGAGAAACTGTGGAAGCAAATGATAGAAGAAGACATGAATCATTTGTGGGAAGAAACAGAAAAGGAAATAGAGTATTACGGAACTGAATGGCCACAATATGAGACATCTAATTGGGCACATGGTTCATGTGTATATGTATTTGAATGTACAAAGTGTAAATCAAAAATCTGCCATTGGGACTGTGATTAAAAAAAATAAGCTAACAAAAACACCAACCTAATGTCTTCCATTCGCTTCGCTCATTACTGCTATAGGTTATCCTGGACGTTAGCAGAATAAAAATTGACACATCAAGCCACACACTGTATTGTGTAGATATAGAAACACACTTAACTGGAGGATATTATGGCTACTAATTTAGCAATAGATGACCAGCTTTTAGCTCAAGCTCTAGAATTAGGTCATTTCAAAACAAAAAAAGAAACTGTGAATTCTGCATTAAAAGAATTTGTTGAAAAAAGAAAACAATTGGAAATCATAGATTTATTTGGAACAATAGAGTTTGATGAAACTTATGATTACAAAGAAGCTCGAAATAGATGAATGTAATTGTTGACACTGTAATCTGGTCTGAAGCACTTAGACGTAAAGAGCCAAATATAGAGTCATGTACCTCCGGCAAAGCCGGAGGCTTGAAAGGTGAACCGCTCAAAGCGGTTTAAAATTTATCTTAAGTTAACAATCGGGGAATAAGTTTTCTTGATTGTCATCATCTTTCTTTTTGTCGTTTTTCTCTTGGTTTATTATATAATTTCTAACAGTTTCTTCATCATGACCAACAGTTGTTACAAAGTATCCTCGAGCCCAGAAACTTT
>JAJPOQ010000033.1 GCA_021232515.1 Lentisphaeraceae bacterium | reverse complement strand
AAGGGGAAATGATGTCGTAGAAAATTTCGAGTTGTTTCATATGATTCGCTCTAAAAAAAGTGGCTCCGCGAATAGGACTCGAACCTATGACAAGGTGGTTAACAGCCACCTGCTCTACCAACTGAGCTATCGCGGAGCATTAAGAGAAAAAAGAGTGGCTCCGCGAATAGGACTCGAACCTATGACAAGGTGGTTAACAGCCACCTGCTCTACCAACTGAGCTATCGCGGACTCTTTATCTCAAAAAGTGGTTAAACTATTCCCCGAGTTTTGAATTAATCAAACCGTATTTTGTAGGAAAATCTAGAGAAAAATGACTATTTTTGATTGAGTGGGTGGAAATGCGTTTTTTAACTTGTTTAATAGGAGTATCAAGCACAAAAAAGAGAGCCAAATGGAAGAGCGAACTGTAACAGTAAAAAATATCAATGGAATTCATTGTCGGCCGTCAAGTGCTATCGTGAGAGCCGCGATGCCTTTAAAGTCTGCAATGACGGCAACATCTCCTTCTGGAAGCTCTGCAAATATCAAGAGTATGATTGAAATAATAACTCTGGCTCTACATTCTGGAGACTCTGTGACCCTTACTGCAGATGGTGAAGATGAAGTTGATGCAATTCAGATTATTGCTGATGCCTTTGAGGCTATCTACGACTACCCAGATAAGTAGTTTAAGCTTTTGGGGTGTATGCATCCCACTTTTCTAATTGATGACCGATAAAGTCTAGGCACTTGGCGTGGACTTCTTTTTCGTTCTTTTCAATTGTCATGGGTTCGCCAAAGGCGTATCTAACAGGAATGTCTCTATTAACCGGTCCTAGATCAGAGATGAGCTTCCCTTTTCCCCAGAGTCGAGTATCAAGAGCTAAGGGGACAACAGGAACTTTGGCTCTTTTAGCGAGCTTACAGCCGATTGAGCTAAAGTCTTCAGGATCGAATTCTCCGCGAGTGTGCTGAGGAAAGACAATGATCGAAATACCTTTCTCTAGTAGTGCAGGTCCTTCTCGAAGAATTTTCTTTAAATCTTGAATCGGATTAGTTCTTGTTACTGTTATGCATCCTAGTTTCTTAAGGATTATGTGAAAGTAGGGGTACTTCATAAGGCTTTCTTTTATAACGAAAGCAACTTTTGTTCTGTCTCTAAGGCTGTGGCCAAGGGTGATAGTTTCCAATGTACTCATGTGGTTTCCGATGATCACACATGGCTCTTTAGGAACGTTTTCTAGGCCGTAGACTTCCATCTTTGCACCAGTTGCTTCGACACCATCGATAATCATGCCGCAGTGTTTGATGAAGAGGTCGTAGTAGTTGTTATCGTCCATTTTTCGCGCACATTGAACGATTGTGTTTATGGATCGACTATAAAAGTAAGCGTTGAAAGGTCTGAAAAGCTTATCCCAAAAAGACCTTTTTCTTGTATCTGGTGTTTTATAGTCGAGCTTAAGATCAGTCATTGACGAGAACACACCAATCATGCTTGTCTTCTACAGTACCACGCTGAATAGCAATCATATTATTGTAGAGTTCAAGAAGTTTAGGGTGAGTGGTTCCATCTCCGATAGTTGTAACAGATTCACCTTGGTAGATTTTATCTACAGGAGTTAGTACAACTGCAGTTCCACACGCACCAACTGCGTCAAAACTTTCAACTTCAGTAAACTCAACAGGGCGCTGTTCAACTTCCATGCCCATATCTCGAGCAATAGTCATGAGGCTCTTGTTGGTTATACTTGGAAGAACTGACTTTGAGTTTGGTGTGATATATGAATCATCTTTAATGGCGATGAAGTTAGATGTTCCAAATTCATCAATATACTTATGTTCTCTTGAGTCTAAGTAGAGGTTGATTGGAAAACCTTTTTCTTTTGCTATTTCTGCAGGCTGCAGGCTGGCGGCATAGTTTCCGGCAACCTTTACATCTCCAGTTCCACCAGGAGCAGTACGGTCATAGCCGTCGATTATTATAGCGTCAACAGGCTTGAGTCCACCTTTGTAGTAGTTGCCTACTGGAGTTACAAGAACTATAAAAGTGTATTCGTCAGAAGGTTGTATGCCGATTCTAGCTCCAGAGCCAATGAGAAGTGGGCGTATGTAAAGAGCGCCACCAGATTCGTATGGAGGGATGTATTCTGAATTTTCTTTAACGGCTCTGACAACAGCATCGATGAAAAGCTGTTCAGGAACTTCAGCCATAAGAGTTCTTCTCGCTGAAGATGACATGCGCTTTGCATTTTCATCAGGTCTAAAAATTCTGATTTGGCCATCTTGCCCTCTGAAGGCTTTTAGACCTTCAAAACAGGCTTGGCCATAATGGAGGCAAGTTGCTCCAATGTGCATATTTAGGTGAGGGTCTTCACAACTTTGACCTTCATCCCAGCTACCATTTTTATAGGTATATTTTACATGGCACTTGGTGTCCATGTATTCAAAACCTAGAGTATTCCAATCAATATTCATAATTAATTCAAAGCTCTGTCATTTCTTTAGCAGCATTTAGGGCTACTAACATGGCTTTGGCCTTATTTTGAGTTTCTTCAAATTCGAAATCAGGGTCAGAGTCAGCAACGACACCTGCACCTGCCTGTATAAAAGCTTTTTTATCTTTCATGATAACTGTTCGGATTGTTATACATGAATCGACGCTTCCGTCAAAAGAGAAATAGGCAATAGTACCAGCGTATGGACCGCGTTTACTTTTTTCTAATTCTGAAATAATTTGCATGGCGCGTATTTTTGGCGCTCCAGAAACTGTTCCTGCAGGAAATGTAGAGCACATAGTCTCACTGCTTTCGAGTTCGTCTTTTAGGACGCCGGTAACATCTGAGACAATATGCATGACATGACTATATTTTTCAATAGTCATAAGATTTGGTATTTCTATACTGCCAGTTTTTGCTATACGACCGACGTCGTTTCGAGCTAAATCAACAAGCATGATATGCTCGGCTCTTTCTTTTGGGTCTGCTAAGAGTTCATCTGCGAGAGCTTGATCGAGTTCTGGAGTTTTACCCCGTTTGCGAGTTCCAGCAATAGGTCTTACAGTAATTTTATTATCCATACAGCGAGCATGTATTTCTGGCGATGTTCCAGCAATAGAGAAGTCGTCCCCAAGATGTAGACAGTACATATATGGAGATGGATTTATGGCTCTTAGAGCTCGGTGCACTTGTAGAGGCGGTATATCTAAATCAGCTTCAAATCTTTGAGAAAGTACTACTTGGATTATGTCGCCATCGACTATGTAGTCTTTTGCTTTTACGACCATTTCTTTAAACTCGTCACGAGTCATATTGGATGTATGAGGCAGTGGCTCAGTAGTTTTGAGCGCGCGAGAAGGTGGTAGAGTTGGTTGCTTGTGTAGCATGCCAAGTATGTTATCAATCTTTTGCGCTGCAGCTTTATAGGCCGCATCTATATCGTCAGTGTTTGTGAGGTCGACGTGACTGATGATCTGGATTGTATTTTTGACTCGGTCAAAAGCAAGAAGTGTATCAGTAATTTGATAAATAGCATCCGGTACATCGAGGCCGTCTTCTTTTTGACACTTAACTTTTGGTTCAATTTGCTCAATAGTTTCAAATGATGAATAGCCAACAGCACCACCATTGAAAGGAGCTAAGCCGTCAACTTTTACTTGTTTAAATCTTTTGAGGAATTCTCGAAGGTTGGTAAAAGACGAATCTCCGCTAAGAGTTTCGATTTTTTCGCCATCCTTGAGGATGTTTGCTTCGTCGCCATTTTGGACGAGCATGTAAAGTGGGTCACAGCCGAGAAAAGAAAAGCGACCTATATTTTCTCCGCCTTCAACACTTTCAAGCAGGAAAGCATATGGCTTCTTGTTGCCATGCTCATCATAAGCGATCTTGTGAAATGCCGATACTGGAGTTTCCATGTCAGCTAGAACTTCACAGTATATGGGTATGTAGTTGCCTTGTTTAGATAAGGTTCTGACTTCTTCCAGTTTTGGATAATACATAAAAATCTTTCTTAATTTAAATCAATCCAGGAATGGGTGAACTCGCCAGTTGATTCATTTAACTCTAATTTGTTCAATTTCCCTCCGATAGTGAGGGATCCAGCACATACTTCTAGTGCTCCAGAGTTCTCTTTCCTGATAAATGGAGCATGGATGTGACCGCATAAAGTAACGTTAATTTTTCCATTTTCCAATAGGCTTACAAGAGGTTCTGAGTTTTCCAGATGACGTCTTTGAGCGAGAGGGTTTCCAAGCTTGTCTTTAAGAGGGTAGTGACCTACTAGAATATAGGGTTTATCCTGCTTGAACGAGGTCCATTTTTCGATTTTATCTATGGCTTCGTTTGATATGATGCCACTTGAAAGACTTCCTTTGTTGGGGCGACTTTCATCAACTAAAATAAATGTGGCAGCTTCTGTTTCGATCTTTAGAGGAAGTTCCTCTAGTTCAAAAGCTGCTCTGTTGAGGTAGCTATAGGTTGTGTTCCTATCGGCAAAGTGAAGTTTATTGTTTGTATAGTAGTCATGGTTGCCGGGTACGTTTAGAAATAGGAAGGAGTCTTCTTTAACTAGTGGCTCAAGTCTATTTTGGGCTTCGAGGAATTCACTAGGTTCACTTACTGAAGTTATATCGCCAGTGTTGATGACTACATCGGGCTTTTCATTTTTGATTATTTCTATAGCGCGATCCAGTCTATCCCATAAGACATGTTTTTTTCGGCGCAATCGATAGTTGATCGTGCCGATAATTCGCTTATCAAAAAGGGATTTTAGAGAATTGAAGTGTCCACCGGTATGAATATCGGAGAAGTGGAGAATCTTCATTTGCTGATTGCGGCCACCACTGCTACGATCAAGAATAAAACAACTGCACCAATAGTGCCATAGAGTAGAGCAGGGTTTGCTTTACCGCTATACTTGGTGTCTTGCTTTTTCGATTTAGAGCCTCTTTTGCCTGGTCCAGACTCTAGCTCTTCGATATTTCTTTTAGAAGTTGTGCGCTTTGTGTTGCGAGTAACCGTATTATTCTTGCTGGATGAACCCGCTGATTTAGTCTTGTTTAGTGAGCCGGTTCTTCCTGTTTTATTGAATGAACCGGTCTTACCAGCTTTACTAAATGATCCAGTTCTTCCTGCTTTATTGAATGAACCGGTCTTTCCAGCAACATTGTGTTTGGAGGTTGTACTTGGTCCGTTTGTCTTACTCTTATTTCCGCCAGCCTTTATCTTAATTGGCTGAGATTTGGACTTAGGAGTTCTTTTAGAACTTGTAAGACTTGCTTTGATTTTGTTGATGTCCTTGATGAGCTCAGCTGTATTAGCGTGTCGGTCATCTGGATGTTTTGCCATCATTTTTTCAACAAGTTTACATACAGAAGGAGGTATACTTGGATTGTGTACATTCGCAGGAACAAGTGGATCCTGTAAGTGCTTCTTAGCAATCTCAGCAGCATTTCTTCCGTTGAAAGGGAATTCACCAGTGATGGCATGGTAAAGAGTTGCACCGAGACTGTATAAGTCGCCGCGGACATCCATAGGCATGCCGATCAATTGTTCCGGACATATGTACTGAGGAGTACCCATGACTTCATCTTCGTCTTCAGTATCTGCAAGTTTGTCGTTTGCAAATCTTGAAAGTCCCAAGTCCATCAGTTTGGCAACATTGTCGCCGGTGATCATGATGTTGTCTGGTTTTATGTCGCGGTGTATGAGTTGCTGCTCAGTCCAGGCAAAGCCTAGAGCTTCTGCAACTTGAGCTGTAGCATTTAGTGAAAACTCTAAAGAAAGTGACTTGTCAACATCCATGATCTGTTTCATGGTTTGTCCTTCAACATACTCCATAGCAAGGAAGTAAGTATCGTCATCTTGACCAACGGCATAAGCCTGAACAATGTATGGGTGGTTAAGACGAGCTGCAGCGCGAGCTTCACGGATAAAGTCAATTACAAAATCGTTATCATTTGTATATTGATTCATTAAGACTTTGAGTGCAACTGGACGGTCTAAAGACATTTGGTGGGCTTTGTATACAATACCCATTCCGCCTCTACCTAGCATTCTTTCAATGACAAAGTCGTCAATGACAGAGTGAGGAGAAAATTTGGAGTCAGGTACTTGTACAACTTCGTCGCAGTGACCGCATCCTACATGCTGTCCTAACTCACTATCGTCAATAGCGACAAGACCATGGCAATGATTACATTGAAATCGCACTATATTAGCCTTTATTTACCCATCAGTTCACATTTAGCTAAAACTTTAGCACTTAAATATTAAAGGTGTAGTAATAAAATCAAAAAAGTGATCTTTTTGGCGTTTATTTTCTCAAAAGTGCTAAAAAAGATATTTCTATCATCAGAAATAGGAAGATGCAGGATTAATCTTCTTGTGGCGCTTTCTCGATAATATTGGAAAGTCTTTTGGTTTCACGAGCTTCTTTTTGCTCTTTTTCCCAAAGCTCTTTTCTTCTGGCGCGGACAATTATTTCTTCAAGAGTTGTCTTCCAGTGAACCGCCATAGGAAGGTGCGGACTATCTGGAAAGCGGTTTAGGAAACTGCTTATATCTTCCCAAATTGATTCAGCTCTTTCTTGAGTTAACTCTCCAGAACTCATGTCAGTGGCAATTTGGTGATAGAGTAAAACTTGTTCATTGTTGACAGTTTCAACTTCAGGTTTTACTGAAACTTTTGTTTTTCCTGATATGAGTAAAAGAGTAGTAGCTAGTAGGACTACATTTAAAAAGACGCTCATTTGCAGGAAGACGCTTTTTGTATTTTGCCCTTTATTGGCCTTCTTTTGTGTTTTGCGATTATTCTTTTTTGCCGCTTTGCGTTCTTTTTTGCTGGAAGTCGATACACGAGCAAGTTTGATGTCACTAATAAGTCCATCAGGCGTCTGGTATCTGTCATCCGGGTGTTTGGCAAGAAGCTTATCGATAATTCTGACGAAGCTTTCAGGGATGTCATTTCTGAATTCTCTAACGTCAGGAGGTAACGTTTTTAAGTGTTGTTTGCGGATTTCTTCGCTTGAACCTTCAAAAGGAGTCACACCAGTCAACATTTCATAGAAAGTTATGCCGAGGCTGTATAGGTCAGAGCGGATATCTACAGTTGATCCAAGAATTTTTTCAGGACAAACATATGGAGTTGATGAATCCATTCTTTTTGCCGCTTTTGATAAACCGGTGTCACTAAGTTTTGCAGTTTTATTCTTCGTCATGAGAATATTTTCTGGCTTGATATTCTCGTGACAAACTTTGTGAGTTTTCCAGATAAATGCTAAAGCTTCGGCGATTTGGTGGATAATTCTCAATACATAATCACAGGGCAGTGTTCCTTCTTGCTCAATGATTTGCTTGAGGTTTTTACCTTGGATGTATTCCATGACAAGATAGTAGATACCATCTTCTTCACTAACGGCATAAGCTTGTACGATGTTAGGGTGGTTTAGTCGACCAGCACTTCTGGCTTCTCTGAAAAAGTCGATGATAAAGTCACTGTCTTCAGCAAGCTCTTGAGAAAGGATCTTTAAGGCGACATTTCGGTCTAAAGACACCTGGTAAGCAAGGTATACAGAGGCTAATCGGCCAGGGCCAATTTTTTTGATGATCACATAATCATTGATAACAGTACGGGCACCAAACTGCTCAGTTGGAACTTGATCCTGCTTGTCGCAAGAACCGCAGGTCACAAAAGAACCACGCTCCGAATCTTCTACTGAAACTATTTGATCACAATGACTACACTGAAAACGCACTGACACTACCCACTTATTGATAATTAACCTAAGATACTCAAATCCACCATAGACTTGCAAGTTCTTATGCCTATATTAGGCTCAATTGAACAACATACAATTTAAGTACTATCAAAACAGATGTCTAAGTTTCTATTATTTTTTGTCACCATAACTATCGCTGAAGTCTTTATCATGAAAGAGGTCGCAGAGCGTATAGGGTATGTGAATTTATTATTTTTAGTTCTCTTCACTGGTTTTCTAGGAATTGCCTTAGCAAAACAGCAGGGACGAGAGCACCTCATGTCTTTTCAAAAAGAAATGGCTTCAGGACAGATGCCGGGTCATCCCGTTGTTGAAGGATTGATGATCTTAGTAGCTGCCGTTGTGTTGCTAACTCCTGGTTTTTTGACGGATATACTAGGCTTTTCATTGTTAGTGCCACCGATTCGCAAAATGCTTTCACCAATATTTGTTGGTGCTTTTAAAAGTGCATTCAAACCAGGCAGCAAAAGTAGTTTTACCTACTATTCATCGATGGGTGGAGGACAAAATCCAATGCAAGGTAGCTTTGAAGAAAGAGCTAAGCCTAGTGATGATGAGACTTTTGATATGCCAGAAGATAGAAAGAAACTAGATTAGTTTCTATAGTCTCTAAAAGTTCCCAGCTCGTATTTACTCATGAGTCTGTGAAATGTTCTTCTGTTAACACCGCACTTTTCTGCTGCTCTTGAAATGTTTCCACTGTGCTTCTTGAGTGCTTTTTCTAAAAAGTCACGTTCAAAATGCTCAATCCATTTATCTTTTGCATCTTTAAATGTAAGCTCGTCGCCCCAATTTATGTCGAGGGTGAAGTTGGCTTGAGCACCACGGATCTCAGGTGGAATGTCTTCAAGGGTGATAACATTGTCATTCGCCATGATACATAATCTTTCGATGATGTTTTTGAGCTCACGGATATTACCGGGCCATTCGTAGCCGATAAGGACATTTAGAGCATCACTTTCAATTCGAACAGTTACGTCAGAATTAGTTAATGCCGCAGCACCTTTAATAAAATGGTTTACCAATAAAGGTATATCTTCTTTGCGTTCTCTTAGAGAAGGTAGCTCAATTGGGATGACGTTGAGTCGGTAGTATAAGTCTTCTCGGAAAATTTTGTCGTGGACAGCTTTTAAAGGATCACGTTTAGTTGCTGCAAGTATACGGATATCGATATTTGTTAAGTCTCGACCACCAACTCGGCGGAACTGCCTTTCTTGAAGGACTCTCAAGAGCTTTGCCTGTACATCGTAGTCTATTTCAGTGACCTCATCCATGAAGAATGTGCCTTTTTCTGCTGACTCTAGAAGTCCGGTTCTACGACTTGCTGCACCTGTGAAGGCTCCTTTTTCGTAACCAAAAAGCTCACTTTCAAGTAGATGACTCGGTATAGCAACACAGTCCACGCCGACAAAAGGTAATTCTTTGCGAAGTGAGTAAGTGTGTATTGCTCTGGCAATCATTTCTTTACCAGTACCACTTTCTCCGTGAATAAGTACACTTGCATTTGTTGGGGCAACTTTTTCAATTTGTGCAAATATTTTTTGCATGGATTGACTGCGACCAATAACGTTGTCAAACTTGTAGCGGTCAGTTAGTTTTGCTTTGAGTTCGCGGTTTTCTTGACGAAGTTGTTTTTCAGTCATCGATTTTTTGATGATCAGTCGAAGGTGGTCGACGGTAAAAGGTTTCTGGATGTAGTCAGATGCGCCCATTCTCATGGCATCGACAGCAGATTCAATACTGGCATAGCCTGTCATGACGATGAAGATCGCGTCAGGGTGAAGTTCTTTTGCTTTTTGTAAAACTTCGAGACCGGTCATTTGAGGCATGCTTAGGTCACAGAGAACAAGTTCTGGTTTTTCCTGTTCTAAGTAGTTGAGCCCGGCGATAGGATCATCGAAAGATTCTGTGTCGAAATCTAGAAGTTCGAGTATGTCAGGAATAGTCCCTAACATTATTGGATCGTCATCTATTACTAAAGCAGTCATAAAAAATTATATTCCAGAATTCAAAAAATTATATTCACTCTTACTTAAAGATCCATTCCATCTTGTCGTTTTTCTCAACAGCTTCAGGGAGAAAGTTTCTACCCATTGGTCTGAGAGGATCGTACGTACAAACGATCATCGCATCATAATTATTGAGGGTGTCTCCCAATTTTTTTGTGGCGACGTTCATGAAATGTGTCTTATGCCCAGTCGTAGAAACTACGTCAGTTAACTCAAGTTGCCACTCTTGGATACCTAAATAGGTTATCTCCGCAAGTTCGCCATCTCCTAAGAGGATGACTTTCTTTCTATCGCTAACAGATAAGTCTCGACAAAGTTGAGCACTCAGTTTTCGTGCCTCTTTGTAGAACTGCATAGAAAATTCGAAAAAAGAAACTGTCAGTCGGGCTTTTTCGACTATGCCTTTTGGAGTTAGGAAGTAGTGCCACTTTCGAGAGTTTTCTTTTTTGATGTGAAGGAGGCCCTTGCCAACCATAGAGGATAGAGTTTTATGAGCAAGCTTAACACTAACGCCAAGTTTGCCTGCAGCTTTACGATTGTTTAGCAGTGAGTCTTCGTCGACAGTTTTGAGTATCTCAAGTTCGTGATACTGAGACTGATCAAAGTTTTTATTTGGTCCTTTCGTTTCCATCGGTAACGATACTATCGGTAATCATAGCTGTAAAGTGAAATCTGCATCCTAGTCTATTCTGACTTAGGAGTTTTTATTTTAATGCGAGGCTCGGTTTGGTGCTTTCTGAGATTTAGAGTGTTTATCTCAGGTTCTGCAGCAAGCTCTTTTTTGAGGTCAGTAATTAGTTCACTCCAAGATTGATGACGATAGCGAGCTTCTTTATGCATCATTTTATCTAGAAGAGCAGTAGTTCGAGACGAAATACTAGCGTTGATTTTATTTGCAGGAAAAGTTTGTTCATTGACAACTTTATCTAACACTTCAGTGATAGTGCCATCTCCAAATGGCATTTGACCAGTGAGTGTGAAGTAGAGTGTACTTCCTAGGGAAAATATATCTGAACGAATGTCTAGTTCAGGTTCTCCAAGAGCTTGTTCAGGACTCATAAATGCAGGAGTACCAGAGACTTCTTGGTTTGAACTTATCTCAAAGTCTCTAAGACAACGAGCTATGCCTAAGTCGGTTATCTTTACAGTGCCATTGTGATCTAACATAAGATTTTCAGGCTTCAGGTCTAAGTGCAAAAGTTTTTCTTTATTCCAAGCGTAGTCTAAAGATTGAGCCACCAATAAAGCCATAGTAAGTGCTTCTTTTTCGGGGACGGCGCCGTGACGGATAACGCGGTCTTCAACAGTGCCACCAGAGATGTACTCCATAACAAGGTAGTGGTAGTTGTGATCTTGCCCGGCTTTATAAGCGGTGACAATGTTTGGGTGAGCCAAACGAGCGATAGTTTTTATCTCTCTTTGAAATTTTTCTAAAAAACTTGGATTGCTTGAGAGTTCAGGTTTAAAAACTTTTACAGCAACATCTCTCTCCATAGAACGGTCAGTAGAAAGGTAGACAGAACCAGAGGAACCTTCGCCAACAACTTTTTGTAAACGAAACTCACCAAGAGTTGTCCAAGTACCAAGGCCCGCGTTTGGTATAGTGACTTTTTCTTCACATTTAGGGCAGTACATACGTCTGCCAGCATATTCTACTTCGACGCCTAACTTGACCCTACAAGAAGGGCATCTAAAAGAGATTTCCATATAAATCCATTTTTCTAAAAAATTCCAACTATCTACAAGTTTAAGAAAATAATTGAATTTATGCATGAATGTTAATGAAGAAAATGTAAGAAAAAAGAGCTAAATGAAATCTTACTTATTCAGAGATGGGTTATTGGTTGGTACAAAGATTGCGAAATTAAAATTATGAAAAGCTTCTTATACATTTTTATCTTTGTCTTTGGTTTTCAGGTTCAAGCTGAAATTATCACCTACGACGATGACTACTTGCGGTTTTCTATGCCTGAAGATTGGGTTAAAAGTCCGGCTGAAAAGCATGGTATGAGTCATTTCTTTAATTGGGATGACAAATCCCAAAAGATATTTGTTCAGGTGCACCGAAATAAGAAGTGGGCCCAGTGGCATATGAAAAGCTTGTCTCCAAAAAACTTCAGTAGTGAGTGGAAGCGTATCCCTGCATTGACGATGGATAATGAGCCTCTTGAAATTTCTTATGATGATAAAAATTATATTTTGACGATTTTATGGAAAGAGAAAACGGGCCCTTATTTACTTTCGAAAATGAAACTGACTTCATTTGGTTGTGTTGCTTTTCATAGGAGCTTTGAACGAGAAAGTGAAAAGACTGCAATCAATAGTTCTCTTGACGACATCTCCAGATCATTGGTCATTCCTGAAGAATATGAGTTTATTCCAGAAGATTTGGCGTCTGAATTGATTAATAATATGGGGGGCGCCGTAGTTTTTATAGTGCTGAGTTTACTTTACTTTATGTTCTCACTTTTTCAGCGATCACAACTTCATCAACGTCGGATCGAAATGGCAACTCCAAGATGTCTCTCTGAGAGGGGACAGACTTCTAGTTAAATTCACTCCACTTCTGGAAAAATCAGTAAATTGAATCAGTTTGTTAAGCAAAGTCAAATTTAAGGATTTTCGCTTAATGAATAAGATGCGAGCTATAATCGATTATACTTGTATGGAAGACGACTGTGATCAAGTGATTCAGTTTAACCTCATGCAACTTAAGGAAAACAAAGGTATTTTAAAGTGCCCATGCTGCCACCGTCAGTATGAGTTTGCCGATGACCTTTTCCTTTCAAAACTAGAAAAGTTGAGAAAACTTCTACTCGCAGTTCAAGATGCTGAAGAAATACTTGGTGATTGTAATGTTGGTGTTACAACCTTGAACGGTGAAGTTAAGATTCCTTATAGATTACTTCTAACGCGTTTAAATACTATGATTACTCTTGATGTCGGTGGAGTCAAAGTTGACTTCCATTTCAGAGTAGAGCCTTTAGATAACGCCTCTTTTAGATAACCCAAACTTTTATTCAGGAACTGCTTCGATATGGGCAAACTTTTTGGTACAGATGGTATTCGTGGTAAAGCAAATGTTTATCCGATTACTCCAGACTTGGCACTTAGACTTGGTAAGGCAATCGCAGCAGCTTTTGGTGCTGAAGGCAAAGGTGTTACTAGAGCGATTATCGGTAAAGATACTCGTCTATCTGGTTACATGCTTGAGACAGCATTAACTAGTGGTATGATCAGCATGGGGATGGACGTTTACCTTGTTGGCCCTATGCCAACTCCAGCAGTTGCACACTTAACGAAATCGATGATTGCTGACGTGGGAATTATGATTACCGCTTCTCATAATCCTGCTGAAGATAACGGTATTAAAATCTTTGATGGTTTTGGTTTTAAGCTTCCAGACGAAGTTGAATCAAAAATAGAAGATATACTTTTATCTGATGATGAGATTTTGCCAAGTGACCCTACAAAGATGGGTAAGGCTTACCGTATAGATGATGCTGGTGGACGTTATATTGAATACGCCAAAAACTGTATTGAGAATCAAAGTCTTCGTGGCTTAAAAGTAGTCTTAGACTGTGCGAATGGTGCTGGCTACTACCTAAACCCACACATCTTTAAAGAGCTTGGCGTTGAAGTGATTAAGATGAACACATCTCCAGATGGTCTAAATATAAATCGCGATTGTGGTGCACTTTATACAGAAAAGATGGCTTCTCTTGTTCGCGCTCATGAAGCAGACTGTGGTATCGCCTTTGATGGTGATGCAGACAGAGTAATTTTCTGTGACTCAGAAGGCGTAGTTGTCGATGGCGATAAGATTATTGCTATGTGTGCTTTAGACCTAAAAGAACGCGGCCAACTTCAAAATGACACCATTGTCGTCACTTCTATGACGAACCTTGGTCTTCATAAAGCTATGGCAAATGCGGGTATAAAAACTGTTATAACAGATGTTGGCGATAGGTATGTTATAGAAGCCATGCGCAAGGGAGACTTTGTCTTAGGCGGTGAACAGTCTGGTCATATCATCTTTAAACAATTCGCGACTACTGGTGACGGTGCTCTTGGTGGCTTGATGGTCTTGGCGCTTATGAAAAGAACCGGAAAGACTCTTTCAAAGCTAGCTGAGTGTATGGAGGTTTTTCCACAGAAGTTAACCAATATACCAGTTAGTCAAAAACCACCGTTGGAATCATTGAGCCTAGTTCAAAAGACATTAAAAGATTGTGAAGCTGCTCTTGGCACTTCCGGCCGATGTGTTCTTAGGTACTCAGGTACTGAAAATAAACTTCGAGTTTTGATTGAAGCCGAAAAACAAGAAGACGTTTCATTTTGGACGGATAAGTTTGTCGCTTCAGTTAAAGAAGAGTTAGGATAGTGAAAATGTTAGAGTTTGTAGAGTTTGAAGATAAAGCAGATCCGATTACCACAAATAAGCCTCTTTCAGAGTGTCTTGTCGCCGGTAAGAGTTTTCGTGATTGGCAAACCACTTCTTTTGAAAATATCGATTTGTCAGAGAAACTCTACATACGCTCAACTTCTTGGGTCTCAGGTAAAGATGTTCCAAAACTTTTGAAAGATCGCAAGATTACTTGTAGTTCAGGTGAAGTTTTAGCTTCTTTTGATCCGGATGAACTATTTCAGTCCTTATCTTCAGATAAACAGAGTAGTTCCTTTGAAGTTTTCTTTGCATGGGATCTTCTCAAACTGAATGAGCAGCTCATTTCTGTTTTGACTGAAACAGAGATAAATGGCGAAATGAGTGAACGCTCAGAAATCCATGGTCATGCTATCATTGGAGAAGGGACGCGTATACTACCAGGCGTCTTTATTGAAGGTAATGTAATCATTGGAGAAAACTGTAAGATTGGCCCGAATTGTTATATCCGAGGTAATACTTCTATAGGAGATAACTGCCATATTGGTCAGTCTGTTGAAGTGAAGAACTGCGTGATTATGAACAAGACAAATATTGGTCATTTGTCATATGTTGGTGATTCTGTATTGGGCAATAACGTAAACTTTGGTGCTGGAACGACAACTTCAAACCTTCGTCATGATAACGGTAATCACCGTTCGATGATTGATGGCGAGTTGGTAGATACCGGTCGTCGCAAGTTTGGGGTAGTTATTGGCGATGGCGTTCATACAGGAATTAATACTTCCTTTTATCCAGGTCGTAAGCTTTGGCCTAAAGTGGATACCTTACCAGCTGCTGTAGTTGTTAAAGATATAACAGCTTAAAACCGCTAAGATCTCTCAGTTTCTAGAGTTCTCCCGCAAGATTTTTTACTAAGTATCAAAAAAGGTTGATATTTGGGAAAATTTCAAAAATTCCCTTGTAAGTCTGTAATAATCAGTGCTTTACTTCCGTATTCGATATAGATGGAACACGAATTGAGGCTCAACGATGATAACAGATGCTATAGATAATATTCGGGTTGGCGGCTATGAAATAATTGCTGAAATCGGGCACGGGAATACAGGGACAGTATACTACGCGATACAGAAAAGTTTGCGAAGGCCGGTGGCTTTGAAGATCTTATCTGAAGACTTAGCGAAAGATAAGTCTTATGTGGAGCGTTTTTACCATGAGGCTCAAACGGCAGCCCAATTATCACACCCAAATATTGTTAGAGCATATGATGTTGGTCATGCAGATTCGGACCATTTTTATTTCTCCATGGAGTTAATGGAAGGTGAAGATGTGATGGAGCTGATTAAAGATCGTGGTCAAATCGATTGGAAGCAGAGTCTCACTTGGATGAAGAGTATTGCCGAAGGCTTAGACTACGGAATGAAATTTCGTAAATTGACTCATGGGGATATAAAACCTGCGAATATAGTTGTGACTCATAGAGGAGAAGTGAAACTGGCCGACCTAGGCTTGGCTTGTCTTGGTGGTGAAGAGCAGACTGAAGATATAATGCTCACTCCTCATTATGCAGCCCCCGAGATTATCCAAGGCATTTGGCAAGTTGGTGATTGCCGCGCAGATATTTACAGTTTTGGAGCAAGTTTGTATCATATGCTTTCAGGTAATCCTGTTTTTGAAAGTTCGAGTTGCGATGATGTTCTCAGGCAGCATTTGCAGGCTTCAGTAATAGATGTCGGAGTCTACGCGAATATACCTAAAGGCGTTTCAAACTTTGTAAATAAGATGCTTGAGAAAAAACCTCAGGATAGATTTTCAAATTGGCGCGAGATAATTGCTGAAATCGACCGATTATTAAAAACAAATGGTAAGTCTTTTGGTTGTCCGCCAAAGGTGAAGCACTACCATTTAAATAAAGAAAGAAGAAAACGAGCTCTTCAAAGACTGCGAAAAAGAAAGCAAAGTAAGGTGTATACTTATTATTTCTGCAGTATGGCGGCGTCAGTATTTTTATTCTTTATTTCTGATTTTGTTATAGCTATGTGTGGTGGCGGAGGAGCTTGGAAAGTACTTCAAGCCTTTGTTAGAAAAATTTCAGGAGTGTAATGTGTTTGATAGAAGAACAGCGATCAAGGGAATGGGAGTATCTCTAACCTTACCTTGGTTAGAAACTTTTGCGGCAAAAAATAATGCTAAGAATCCGGCAATTAAAACGGCTTTCGTATTTATGCCAAATGGCTTTATTATGCCATCTTGGGATGTGAGCGGAGAGGAAAGAAACTATAAGCTTTCGGAAACTCTTCAGCCTCTCAAGGCGTTTAAGAATGATTTCAATGTTTACCAAAACTTAAAACAGCATCGCGCTCAGGCCAATGGTGATGGTGGTGGTGATCATGCTCGAAATTCGGGAACTTTCCTAACTAGTGTTCAAGTTAAGAAGACTAAAGGTAAAGATATAAAGGCCGGTATTTCTATTGATCAATTGGCTGCAAAGCAGATTGGCGGTCGAACAGAACTTCCTTCTCTCGAGCTTGGTTGTGAAAAAGGTCAGTTAGCAGGTAACTGTGACTCTGGTTATAGTTGTGCTTACTCTTCAAATATATCTTGGGCAACTGAAAAGATGCCAATGGTTAAAGAGATAAACCCAAGATTGGCTTTTACTAGACTTTTTGGTGATCCTAAGCAGCATCTAAATAAGCAAGAAAAAGCAAGATTGGCAATGGAGGACAGCTCTATTCTTGACCTGGTCTCTACTGAAAGTAAGTCTCTTATGAAGCAAGTTTCTGCTTTTGATAAACAGAAGATGACCGAGTACTTAGATTCAGTAAGGTCAATCGAGAAGAGACTTCAGAAGGTTTCAAAAGAGTCGGTTGATATCGATGTACCAGAAATGCCAAGTAGTATTCCTCGTGAGTATAAAGAACACCTTCGCTTGATGTATGAGATGATGGTTTTGGCTTTCCAAGCAAATAAGACTCATATTGCGACGATGATGCTCGGAAATGCAGGTTCAAACAGACGTTATGAGTTTCTTGGGCAGAATGAAGGTCACCATGCTTTGTCTCATCATGGAAATGATAAGCATAAAGTAGATATGATTAAAAAGATCGACCTGTTTCATGTTCAGCAGTTTAGTTACTTTATGCGTAGACTGAAAGAAACTAAAGATGGTCACGGAAGTCTTTTGGATAATTCGATGATTCTCTTTGGTTCAGCTATATCTGACGGTAACCGTCATAGTCACTCAGACCTTCCGATCCTTATGGCAGGAAATGCTGGTGGTAAGCTGAAAACAGGTAGGCTGATTAAGTCTAAAAAGAATACTCCGTTGAGTAACCTTTTCTTAGGTATGTTGGATACACTGGATGTGAAAGCTTCTAACTTCGGCGATAGTAACGGTCGTTTTATCTAATCTAGAAGTAGAAAAAGCCGATTACCTATGAAGGTGACCGGCTGGAAATCTTTCAAGTGTTGGACTTGAAGCAGTTTAAGAAACTGAAAAGTCTAACGCATTCTACTTTCTTTAGCGATACGTTTAACTAGTCTTTTCTCTTCGCGACGTTTGATTTCACTTGGTTTTTCGTAGTGACGTCTGTTGCGGAGTTCTCTTAGAACACCTTCACGATCAAGTTTTTTCTTAAGTCGTCTTAGAGCCTTATCTATTGGCTCGCCTCGTTTTGTTTGTACTTCAGATGGCACAAATGCTCTCCATTTAAATTTACTGAATCAATATCCAACATATTTCAATTATTCACATTTACATAGATGTGAAAAGGGCCAATAATATAAGGCACTACCTCTATCAGTCAAACCCATTTTAGGTCTATGTCTTCTTTTATTAAAAAAATATCAAAAATTTTGTCAGGAATCAAGTTTTTCTCTAAGAAAGAAATTCTTTTTTCGGATATGGAACTCTCTGCATTCTATATATTTGCGTGTTTGAGGTCTTCTTCGTCCGGTGCTGTAGTAGTGCTTGAAAATAGTTCTGAAATAGATCGTATTTATGACGATTTAAGTCGGCTTCTTCAGCTTGTAGATGATGAACGCACTTTGTTGGAGTTCCCAGAGTACAATACAGGGAAGGGGCTTTATCAACCGGATAATGACTGTGAACGAAGCGCTGTTCTTGGTGAATTGGTTGAATCCTCAAAGGCTTCGATTGTTATCGCCAGTAGTTCAGCTTTCGTTGGGCCCGTTGCAGAAGTCTCAAAGTTAAATGAGAATGTACTCGAGATAAATGTCGGTGATGACAGTTATTCACCAGATGCTTTGTCGGAAGCGTTGGTTTCTCTTGACTATGACAACGAGTATCAGGTTACTCTTCAAGGAGAGTTTGCTCGTCGTGGTGGCATTGTCGATGTTTACTCACCTGTCTATAAAGTAGCACACCGAATTGAATTTTTTGGTGACGAGATAGAGTCAATACGTACTTTTGACCCTGGTACTCAGCGTTCTATTGAAGAAGTTGATAGCCTAAAAATAGTTCCACGGACAGTGTCGACAAGTGAGTCTGGCAGTCTTATGGACTACTGCCCTAGTTATCAGGTAATCTTATTAAACCCAGATAAAATAAGCGAGCACATCAAGGAGTATTTTGATGAAGACTCCTTAACATTCCATTTAGATAAGTGCTCAGAACTAGTTGAGCTTAAGCCATCTTTAGAAAATACTTTGCCAGTGAAAGCTTTGACTCCCTTATTTAAAAGTGCTCACGAAGAATTGCGCGGAGTTGTTTCTACTATCCTGCAAAAGTTTATCATGGATCAGTTACTTAAGTGGATTGAGGATAAATATGACATCTATATATTCTGTGGAAGTACGGGTAATAAAAAGAGATTTGAACAGCTTCTAAAAGACCGTCCAGAAATAAAGACTACGAAGATTTACTTGTCCGAAGAGCATCTGACCTATGGTTTTGTATTAGATGAGATGAAAACGGTCGTTTTAAGTGAAAATGAAATATTCGGTCGAAATACGACGGTTCGTAGAGCAAAATCTGCTCGTCAGCAAGCTTTAGAGGCATTCCTTGAAGAAGATCCAGAAATCGCCGCAGGTGATTATGCCGTACATATAGGTCACGGTATTTGCCGTTACCAAGGTATAGAAGTTCAAGAGAATAATGGCCTTTTCACAGAAGTTATGACTTTAGAGTTCGCCGATGAGCGCAAGCTCTACGTTCCTCTTTCTTCATCACACATGGTGAGTCGATATATTGGTGGGCGTAAAGGTGTACCAAAGTTGAGTAAGATCGGTAGTTCTGCTTGGAAAGGGGCTCGAACAAAAGCAGAGAGTTCAGCTGGAGACTTAGCTGCAGAGCTACTTCGTTTTCAAGCAGTTCGCAAATTTACCAAAGGCCATATATGTGCGCCAGATAATGAATGGCAAATGATGTTTGAAGAAGGCTTTCCATATCAAGTAACGATAGACCAAGCGAAAGCTATAGAAGCTGTAAAAAAGGACATGGAAAGTCCTCAGCCAATGGATCGATTGATTTGTGGCGATGTTGGCTTTGGTAAAACAGAGGTTGCTCTCAGAGCTGCGTTTAAAGCAGTTATGGATGGCCGGCAAGTGGCCGTTATAGTTCCAACAACTGTTTTAGCGCAACAACACTTTAGAACCTTTAGTCAGCGTATGGCCGACTATCCCGTCGATGTAAGGTTGCTTTGCCGGTTTATAACTGCAAAGGAGCAAAAGAAAGTTTTAAATGATATGGAAGAGGGCTCTTGTGACATAGTTATAGGTACGCACCGACTCCTTCAGAAAGATATAGTTTTCGACCGCCTTGGACTGGTTGTGGTAGATGAAGAACAGCGCTTTGGTGTAGAGAGCAAAGAGCAGCTCAAGCGTATGCGAGCGACAGTTGATATACTCACCATGACTGCAACGCCTATTCCTCGTACTTTATACTTCTCTCTAGCAGGTTTACGTGACTTCAGTACGATCATGACACCTCCAGTGGAGCGTAAGCCGGTCAAGACAATTGTTGCCAAAGAAGAGGATGAGATAGTTCAGCAGGCAATAATTCGAGAGTTAGAGAGAGGCGGGCAGATCTATCTTCTGCACAATAGAGTTCAGACAATTGAAAAGAGAGCGTTTCAAATACAGCAGTTAGTTCCAGAAGCAAAAGTTGTTTTTGGCCACGGTCAGATGAAAGACCGAGAGCTTGAAGATGTCATGCGCGACTTCACCGAACGAAAGTTTGATATACTCGTTTCAACAACGATCATCGAATCTGGTCTAGACAACCCACATGCAAATACCATCATAATTGATCGCGCTGACCGTTTTGGTTTAGCTGAGCTTTATCAGTTAAGAGGACGAGTTGGCCGTTATCATCATCAAGCTTATTGCTATTTACTTTTACCAGGTCATGGATTATTGATGGATACCGCACGCCAACGTTTATCGGCTATTCGTCGATACACTCACTTAGGAGCTGGCTTTAAGCTTGCTCTTCGAGACTTAGAGATACGTGGGGCAGGTAACTTACTAGGTAAAGAACAGAGTGGGCATATCGCCGCTGTTGGTTTTGACATGTACTGCAAGCTATTAAAGAGTTCAGTCTCTCGCTTGGAAAATAAAGACGGTAACGATACCGTGACGAACCTTGCCTTAGACTTTTTGCCAATTGGTATGAGTGAAACTAAAGACTCGGCTTGTTTTCCGGCTGACTATATCGAGTCTGAAAATGTACGTTTGGAGACTTACCAAAGAACAGCAAAGATAAATGACCTGAAGGCACTTAATCCATTTGTGAAAGAAATCCGCGATAGGTTTGGTCGTTTCCCCAAGCAAGTCAGTCTTTATATGAAATATATAGAAATAAGAGTTCGCGCTCAGATGAAAAGGATTCATGCCGTCTCAGTGAGAGATGCTCGTGTATATCTTGAGCACGAGGACGGCTACCTCAAGCTAAATGGGAAGATTCCGTCCTTGGTAACAACTACTGTAACTTCTCAATTAAATGAAATAATCCAGATAATTAAGAAGTTCAGTTAACTACTGCTGCATCTTTTGAACTTTCTCACCGATAAATCTCATGTAAGCGTGATTCTTACCGACGATTTCGTTTAAGAAGTCAGCGTTCTTCATAGCTTTTTCTTTATTGCCCATATCCAATTGAAGTAGGATGAGAGCATACAAAGTATCGGCAAATGGCTGAGAACGTTGATTACTTGGTGGAAAGTTCTTTAAGCCAGTTTCAAATGCTTTCTCAGCATCTGCCATGCGGTTTAGTTTCTGTAAACAAAGAGCGCGGTTGTAAAAGATACGGATGTTTGTTGGCATTCTCATGCTGGCTTTGTCAAAAGCTTCTTCAGCTTTATCAAATCTTTTTTGTTCAGAGTAGAGTAGGCCTAGGCTGTACCAGGCATCGCCATAAGTCGGTTCTTGTTCTAAAACCTTCAGATAAAGTTTTTCAGCTTCGTCATATTTTTTGTCCATGCTCAGCATGTAGGCAAGGTTGATTCTGGCCATGTTGTAGTAGTTGTCTATATTTACAGCCTCTTTAAAAGCTTCTAGCGCTTTTGGTCGCTCATTTCTTTTAAGGTAGAGGTTGCCGAGGTTCATTTGACCAGGAGCAGAGTCTGCACTCATCAGTAAGTATGTTTTATACTCCGCAAGAGCTTTTTTGAATGGTTCTCTGCTGTTGAACTCAAGTTCCTCTGCAGTGAAGTCTGCTAATATATTAGCCGCTTCGATTCTTACAGCTCTGACTTTATCCGTTAGAAGTTTTGCCAGTGGTTTTCTTTGAGCTTTTGGCAAGCCATTGAAAGCGCTTATGCCATAAAACCTAACAAGAGGCTCTTTGTCAGATAACATGTCAGCAGCACACGCATAAGATTCATTTGAAGGGAAGCTTTGAAGCATCCAAAGCGCTGTTGCTCTCGCAATAGCAGGTTGAGTTGTGTCTCGAGCCAGGGCTATAAGTATACCAGGATTGTTGAAGTTCTCAGTACGAGCATATGTAAGAACGTCACTAAAGTGCGGAGCGCGTTTATCGCCAAATTGCTTGATTATAGCATCAGCCGCCCATTGTGGTTCTTTGTCTTTATGGCAGTTATTACAAGAGTTTGGAGTGCCAAACTTAACCGTTAGGTCTGGGCGAGGAACTCTTAAACTATGGTCACGTCTAAAGTCAATTCCCATGTAGTGCTTACCAGGCATATGACAGTTAACACACTTAGCACCTTCAGTTCCCTGAGCATGAAAGTGGTGGGCTGGACTATCGTAAGCTTTTTCAGGTTTTTGACTGTGACACTGCATACAAAGTGCATTTCCTTGAAGCTTAAGCTTGTTTGAGTGTGGGTTGTGGCAGTCACTGCAGCGGACATTCATATGGTACATTTTACTCTGAGTAAATGAACCGTGAACATAAACTTCGTCGAGGATCTGACCGTCATCGTGGTATATACCATCTCTGAGTATTTCAGGAAGGTAGTGATCCATATATTCACCAGTGTGGTCGTAGAACTCTGTGAGTTGAGCACGACGCGAGTGACAACGAGCACATTTATTTATTTCAGTCTTGTTAACAGGAGTCTTATCTTTCTTAAGACCAATGAAAAGAGGGTTTGGAGCTATTTTCGCATCAGGGTTTAGTTTGGCCAGTATGTGCTCTTCAGAAGGACCGTGGCAGGCTTCACAGCTGACATTTATCTCTTTGTAAGTTGTATCGTAGGATTTAGTTTCAGGATCGTAGTTCTTTTTTAATTCAGTTGAGTGACAATCAGCACACATGCTATTCCAGTTTTGACTACCACGAGACCAGTGAAGCCATTCACCTGGATCTATGTCTGTATCTTCGTAAAGGTGGTACCATCTTTTCTTGACAGCATCCCAAGCAAGGTGTGAACACTGTTTACTGCCATTCGGGAAGTCAATGATATACTGTTGAAGAGGGTGGATTCCGAAAGTGTTTACAACCTTAAATTCTTCAAGCTCACCTTTGCCGTTTTGAGTCTCTATAAAGTAGTTGCCGTCTTTTTTGTAGAACTTTGAAGTCACACCTTTGTGAGTGAACTCAGCATTGTCAAAATCACCGATGACATACTCAGGAGTTGCTGGTTTCATTGCCATGTCGTGGTGTGAACCGTTCCAGTCTTTAACTTCATTTTCATGACACTGAGCACAGCGGTTAGCGCCAGTTAGCTTGGCATCAAGCTTTTTGAGCTTGGTTGTATCTGTTTTTACGGCAGACTTTTCAGCAACTTTGGTATCTTTGCTTGTAGAAGTCTTCGTCGCTTCTTTGCAGGACAATAGAGTCAGTATCGAGATGTTTATAAGTAGAAATAAGAGTAGAGAAAATTTTATTTTGAATTTCACGGTAAACCTTTTAATCAGTAATACTCAACTTGTTTTTAAAATGTGACTGGAGATCAGAATTTATAGATCACATTATTTTATGCAAATTCCTTTACTTAATAAAGAGTGAATTCCATTCAGTTGGCTAAATATCCGTTTAGACTTGTTTTTAGAGAATTGATGCTATCTTACGGCCGAAATTTGTGTTTCCCGATTCAACACATTATCGAGATAGACTTTTGAAAGTCACATCTTATTGAATATAAAATAAATAGCCTGAGGATCGGTCAGCACTTTAGTTGGTTGGGCAGATCACAGGAATATAATTATGTCATTCGAAAAACTTGGACTTTCGTCCGAGCTACTTACTAGTATCAAGTTTCAGGGGTATGTAACTCCAACTCCTATTCAAGAAAAAGCCATTCCAGTTGTCCTAAGTGGCAAAGATATACTAGCGGGAGCACAAACAGGAACAGGTAAAACTGCAGCATTTACTCTTCCTTTACTACAACTTTTAAGCACTAGCGATAAACCAGGTGGTCAAAAGCCAAAAGCTTTGATTTTAGCACCAACTCGTGAGCTTGCAGCTCAAGTAGGCGAGAGTGTTGAAACCTACGGAAAAGGTTTACACATACGCTCAACAGTTATTTTTGGTGGTGTTGGAGTCAGCCCACAAGTTCAGCGTCTTAAAAAAGGTATGGACATAGTCGTTGGTACACCTGGTCGTTTACTTGACCTTGCTGGTCAAAAAGCCTTAGACCTTTCGAAGATCGAGTATCTTATCCTCGACGAAGCTGACCGTATGTTAGATATGGGTTTTATTCACGACATTCGCAAAATCATTAAGCTTGTTCCTAGACAAAGACAAACACTGTTTTTCTCAGCGACTTACTCGAAAGAAATAAAAGAATTGTCGGACACTATTTTAAATAAGCCAGTTCAAGTTGAAGTTGCTCGTCAAAATACCGCAGCTGAAACTGTCGATCAGTGTGTATATAAGGTTGCGAAAAATCGCAAAAAGAACCTTGTGGCAAAGCTAATCAAAGACGGCGACTGGTCACAAGTACTTGTTTTTACTAAGACAAAACATGGTGCTAACAGATTGGCTCAGCAGTTGGAGAAAGACGGTATAACTACTGCCGCAATCCACGGAAATAAAAGCCAATCAGCTAGAACTAAAGCTTTAGCAAACTTTAAAAGTAATAAAGTTCAAGCACTTATTGCGACTGATATAGCCGCGCGTGGTCTAGATATCGACCGCCTTCCTCACGTTATAAACTATGAATTACCGATGGTTGCCGAAGACTATGTTCATAGAATTGGCCGTACAGGTAGAGCAGGGTGTTCAGGCGAAGCTATTTCTCTAGTTGCTGACGAAGAAGGTAAGCTTTTAAAAGCTATCGAAAGACTTATGAAAAAAGAGATACCAGTTAAGCAGGTAAAAGGTTACTCTCAATCAGAGAAAGAACAGGCACATAACGAGTCAGTTCAAAAGTCCACTGCTAGAAAGCAAGGTAGTAAGCCAAAAAATAATTCTCCTAGAAAATCTTCTAAGACGAATAATAACAACCAGTCACAGAAAGATGAAAGTGGCGATGGCACAGCTAAGAAGTCTAAGAAAAGATACGCGTGGTGGCGCAAGAAAAAGAAATAATCATTCGGTTATTACCGCTTTATCCATCAGCGTTTGCGGCAAGTTTATTCCTAGCTTTGTATAGATAGTTTTATTGATGTGAAATATAGCATTTTTATTCTCTGCTATTGGGATACTCTCAGGGGATTCGCCATTTAGAATTCTCTTTGCCGTTTTTGCCGACCAAGAACCATGTTCCTCTGCTTGTTTTGGCAAGCACATCATAGCGTAGTCTACCATAAGTGGAGAGTCTGTTAAAGTCGGCACGATAGTGTTTGACTCTACAAGCTCTTTCATTCCATTATTGCTGAACCCTTCGATACTGGCGAGTTCTCCCAGTAGAAGTATGTCGCACTCCTCTTGAGCTTTTTTAAACTTACTTTGGAGCTCTTCAAAGGTCTCTACAGGCCAGATCTTTATATCTTCTTGGAGCTTTTGTTGGAAAGATGTGAGTATTTTTCGTTCAGAGTATGTATCTGAAAACATAAAACCAATTCTTTCACCTTTGCAGTAAGGCTTTATGTAGTTTAATGCGGGGATGATGTGAGAGACTTCAAGTATGCCTGTAGTGTTTTTATAAGGGTAGCCATATTCAGATAAACTCCAGTTTATACCACAGAATATGACCGGTATCTCACTATCTTTAAGGAATGGTTTTACGATATACTTTGAGGCGTTGTCGTCGCAAGCTATAATTATGTCTGGCTGCCAGTTCTCAATAGTTTTAACTGTGGTAGTTATAGTTTCTTTTAACTCCATTTTCTTTTTCTTCTTACTGCGTAGATGAACCGATTTTATTTGGTATTCATTCAAAGTATTTTCTTTGTTAAATTCACGGTGAATCGCTTTGATTATAGTACTGCTCCAGTCATTTTTAGGGCCATAAGAGTCTATGATGAGAACTTTGTGCGAGTTAACCGGAGTAGTAGGGGTGCGTGCGATTTTCTCTTCTTTACATGCTGTAAATAAAAGCAAAATACAAAAGACTGCGACTATTCGTATTTGGATCATTGTATTATTTTCCTCCCTGACTCAATTACATTATACAAAACGACCGAGTACTGGTCGAGATATTTTTAAAATGCTTTTATGGTGACAGTCTTCATGTATCGATTCCTTCTTCTACTATTCTTCATTATCTACACTTCTTGCATAACTCAAACTAAACAGGAAGGACCAGGAATAGGTTTCGGTTCTTGCTTACAGAATGGTGGCGGAGAAGCGTATTTATGGGAAGCTCTTAACAAAGAAAGGCTCGATTTGTTTATCTTTGCTGGGGATAATGTTTATGCAGACCCATTCAACGGAGCGCAGCTGAAAGTTAAGTATGATTATCTCGCAGCAAATAAGGGTTTCCAGAGTTTTATGGAGTCCACTAAAAGTGTAGCGATATATGACGACCACGATTTTGGTTTAAATGACTCCGGTCGAGAAAACCTTATAAAAGATGAAGCTGCGAAGCAATGTTTAGACTTCTTTAAGGTTCCACAAGATCATCCAAGAAGAAAGCATGCGGGTGTTTATGGGGACTATATGATTGAAGTGAACAGTGTGAAAGTTCAGGTCATCTTACTAGATACGCGTTACTTTCGTTCTCCTTATGAATTCTCTTCAGAAAAAGATAAGAAGTATGGACCAACAAAGAATCCTAAAAGTACAGTCTTAGGACATGAGCAATGGATTTGGTTAAAGAAAACAGTAAAAGCTGAAGCAGATTTCAAAGTAGTAGTTTCCAGCATACAAGTTATTCCAGATAAAAGAGGGCAGGAGTGTTGGGGCAACTTTCCACTTGAAAGAGAGCGACTTTTAAGCCTTCTATCTAAAGTGAATGAGCCTGTTATCTTTTGTAGCGGAGATGCACACTTTGCGGAACTCTCTGAAGTGAATTTCAAAGGGAAGCATTTTTATGACTTTACTTCGAGTGCACTTTTTCATCCGCACAATACTAAGGAGGGGACACCGACTAAGTACTCTAGTTTTCCAAATGAATATCGAGTAAAGGGGAGTGCTTATACTGCCGGGAACTTTGGTGTCCTAAAGTTCTTTAAAAATGATACCCAGAAAAAGTGTCAGTTGATTTTAAAAAGAAATACTGGTGAACAAGTTTTTACTCACGACGTTAAGTGAATTAATTCAGCTTATCTTCGTCGTTATTTGCCAATTGACCACAAGCTGCAGCTATGTCTTGGCCAAGTGAAAAGCGGCGAGTGACTTTATAACCAGCTTCCTTAAGGTGATTTTGAAAAGCAAGTATATTTTCAGGATCAGAAGCATTGAAGCCTTTTACATCGCTCAAATCCGGATTGTATGGGATAAGATTGATATGAACATCGAGACCTTTAAGAAACTCAGCTACATTTTTAGCATCTTCTAAAGAGTCATTTACCTTGTCAAACATGATGTACTCAATCATCACACCACTTTGACGAATCCCTTCCATTTCCTCAAGCACCTTTCTGAGAGTCGCCATAGGGAAACGCTCATTTATCGGCATGACTTGCAAGCGAGTTTTGTCGTCTGCGGCATTTAAGCTAAGCGCAACGCCAACTTGAGGAAAGGCTTTTGAAAACTTTAGCATAAGGTCTGGTAAGCCAGATGAAGAAATAGTGATGAACTTATGAACAAACTGAAAAGTGCTACCGTCGAGAAGTCTGTTAAGAGCTTGTTCGAGGTTTTCATAGTTTCTCAAAGGTTCGCCCATTCCCATGAAGACGATGTTTCGCAATTTACGATCTTCTTCTTGGAGTATACGTCCGGCGTGAACAACTTGATCGAGGATCTCATTGTAAGTTAAGTTTCTTAAAAAACCCATGGCGCCAGTTGCGCAGAACGTGCACTTTTCAGAACAACCGACTTGAGAAGAAACACAGATACTTGTGCGACCTGTAGCAATTCTCAAAATAACCGTTTCGATTTGGCGGCCGTCATAAGTTTCGAAAAGAAGCTTTGTCGCTCCATCAATATTTGAGTCGATACGACTAATGAGCTTTAGAAAAGAGGTCTGAAACTCTTTATCTAGTTTAGGTAGAACAGTTTCAGCTTCCGGAATACTTTCCAGTCCTTCAAATTCACGAAAGAGTAAACGCCGAGCTCGGCGTAGATCGCGGTAACCGTAACCTTGCTTTGTCAGAAACTTTTCTAAGTCTTTTTTGTCGTATATCGATTTCATGGCGACAATATAACCGACTTTTTCCTTTCGTCTTGTCCATATTTAGTGAATGAATATAAGCGATCAATTGTCAATGGATCAATTTGCAGTCATGCTCAAACAAGACTATATTTGACTATCTCCGGTTAACGGGGGTGAAACTGGATTCGACTGTTAGGAGAAGACTTCAGTTGCATGTCGAGGTTGGTCGGTTGGCCTCGTAAAAAGCCGCCCAAACTATAAATGCTAACAACGATTACGCATTAGCGGCATAAGATAAGCCCGCTACGATTCTCCTCTGATGTCTAATAGGAGACAGAATCGACATTATTACGACTGGTTTATTAAACGCTCCATCGGGTTTAATAAGTGAGAAAACACTGAAGGATAAGCTTCAAAGTGGCCCCGTTTCCTGGCAGCTGCGAAGACGAAAATTCTGAAGGGAAAATAAACATGTAGAAGCTGTTGGAGCCTTTTATCAGGACGGGGGTTCAACTCCCCCCACCTCCATTATAAGTCGTAAGCTGATTGTAAAATCAGTTTACGACTTTTTTTTATTTCTTCGTTATCATATTTTTCATGTAGGTGATACAGAATAGTTAATCCAAGCTTTATCATTATTAATATGAACTTTTGAAGTTATGGAAAAAACGAACTTCGTAGAGTTTTCAAAAATAGTCAAATCCCCTTAGCATTCGCCAGATTATCTAACTGTTCCGTGATGTTGAACATCGGTGGAATACATCGATGAATTTTATGGTGAGTGGTAAAGTTCTATTAGTGCTTGGGTAACTAATCACACTAGGTATTATGCAACAATCCCTAATCCCTAGAACCTTTAATGCTTCAGCGGGAATAGGACAGTTGATCATTTTCTGTTAGATACAGATTGAGTTAAAAATAACATCTTAGGCGCACCTTTCAAACAACTGTATGCGTTTGATTCTCGCTGCTTTCATTTTTTCCTTTCTTTGCTTAATAAT
>JAJPOQ010000015.1 GCA_021232515.1 Lentisphaeraceae bacterium | reverse complement strand
TTCATTCCGATGAGGAATGTTCGCCATATATACTTTCCTTTTCCATCAAAGGCTACCAAGGCGCAATCATCATGCGGTTTCTCAGTAGCATGGGTATACACGTTGGTGTTGGCAGTGCTTGTTCTGCCGATTCAAAACTTCCGAATAAAACGCTAACGGCGATGGGAGTTCCCAAAGACACGGCATTTGGCGCTTTGAGAATTAGTTTTGGTTGGCAAAACACCTTAGATGAAATCGAAACTTTTCTAGAAAATCTTCAAGAAGTTATAAAGAGTTACTAATGAAAGTGGAAGTATTCTCCTTGTGCGATGCCGCCACTGACCAAAGTGGAAAATTAAATATCCTTGGCTGCTTTGACCTCATCTGCTCGACTGCAGCTCCAGTCAAACACCCGACTTGTGCAATTGCCCTCAGAATTCGTTTTTCTAAATTTGAAGAAGGCCCTCACTCAGTCAAGATAACTTTCACAAATGACGACGGTAAATCCATCGTCCCGCCGATGACTGGCGACTTCAGAATCCAAATGGCTCCCGACGCTGTCTCATTTGCCCAAAACCTAGTCTTCAATATGCACGGTCTCCAATTCCCAAACTTTGGAGACTACTCCATAAACCTTCATATTGATGAAAGTCTAGTTGAGAGTATTCCACTATTTTTACGACAACTGCCGAAGAATTTTAAGCAACAATTGTAAGACAAACTTATTTAACCCTCGCAACAGGTGAAAACCCTCTTACATATGAGGATCAAGGTGTACTTTCCCGTGGATCCCATTTGCTCCAAGAGCCATTGTTATTTTTATATAAAAGAAGCTGCCCAGAGTCAAAACTATATTTATAATCCCAAGAACCATCAAGATCATTATCAATAAATGTATCGTTAACAATTGTTATGATAACTTTATTTAACTTATCGAACTCATAAACATAGT
This sequence comes from Lentisphaeraceae bacterium, assembly GCA_021232515.1. Classification (GTDB taxonomy): domain Bacteria; phylum Verrucomicrobiota; class Lentisphaeria; order Lentisphaerales; family Lentisphaeraceae; genus JAKVBD01. The sequence goes on along the minus strand of JAJPOQ010000015.1, from coordinate 17,297 downwards.
TTATTGTAAGAGATTCTGATGCCTTTCTTCCTAATGGTATCATTACGACTGCTCTATCATAATTAGAATGAATAGTACTTTTTAACAACTCACCATTCTGGAATGAGAGAAATTCATTAAGATTAATACTTTTTCTAAGAGACAGATTCAAATCTAAATTCCTCATCTCTCCTTCTTCTTTGTGGAGGAGCCAAATATTATCTTTATAAGATATTGAACTATCATTCACAGTATAAGATATTTTAGTTTTCTCTAAATCATTCTCAAGCCTCACAATAACAGAACTATGCTTGCTTTTGTCAAAAGCGACGATGGTTGTAGATTCTTTAAGAAAGAAAAAAGTAGGATGATTAGTTAAAGAAACTAAACAATCGTCGTCTATAGAGTTCGACGTGCAAGAAGAAGTAACGAAAACTACTAATAAAAGTAGATTTTTGTATGAAATTATATTATTTTTCTTCATTCTTAATGACTACTTTCTGTTTTAAAGAAACGATATTGTCGTTGTAAAAACTACGCACTCTTTCCAAGTCGGACTCTTTAACTTTCAAAAGAATATCCTTTTCTGGAATAATATATTTAAGGGTACGAAGAATATTAAAATCCAACATCTTTCCATTATATATTTTGCTCTTTAATAAACCCTCCAGCATCTGATTATTTCTAAAAGAAGATGAATAAGCTCTGATTATTTCAGTGACTCTTGATAATAATAGACTATTATTCATTAACTTTTTATTAGCTATTAACGAATTCGTAGTAGCCACAATATCAGATGATCCAATGTTTACTCTTAAGATTTCAAGTAAAATATTTATGTCATCAGATGTCCAATATCGCTGAGTAATTTTATATATCCTAAAGTCTTTCCCATAATAAAGAGCTCTAATTATTAAGGGACTCATGATTTTTTCACCTGAAAAACCTGTTATTAAATATTCATTGAACCCTTTCCCCTCAAAAGAAGTCATTAATAAGCGTCTTAGTGCTGGATGGCTCTCTTTTACTCCAAGGTATGAAAGTGCTAGTAATGATTCTATCTGCAACCTTCCTGAATGTCTAAAGTAATTTTCTTGAATCTTAGGGGTCGCGGTCTTGTGATATAGAACAGAACCTACCAGCTTATAGGCAGTAACAAGTAATTCAACATCTGATTCATTTTCAATAACGTCCATACAAATAGAAACCAATTTTTCATAGGTCTCTTTTCCTATCAATCTCTTAATTGACCCTGCTCGATCGTTTACATTTCGTTGTATTAATACATCATCAAAATATGGCTGCATATCATACAAATAATTATTAATCTTTGAATAAAAAAAACTCAAATCTGAACCGAGAGACTCGCGGTCCTCGAAATTAGACGTCTTTAATTTATGAACAAGTGAGTCAACTAAAAGCTTCTTATTTATCTCACTCACCTTCTTTGTAATGAGATCTCTAAATTTAAACTGTTGTCCATCATTCCCTGATGAGGTCGTAGCCCACAAAAATATAACTATATAAACTATTTTATACATAATAAATCCTCTTATATTAGAATTATATATGAGGGAGAGCATAGCCTCCCTCATGAACTTACTGAGCTTTTGGACTCGGCTGTACGGTTTCTGGAAGAGAAGATAAAGGTACAATTACATTAAATTCAGCAGGCCCCACCGAGACAGGATGATTGCTTCTTTCACCTGACCAAATGTCAAATTTCCCTTCTGCCACACCTTTTAAATTTTCTGCTGTACTAATAATACTCACCACAGCTCCAGCAATATTCACTGCAGAGGTCACTAGAGAGTCAATTAGATTCACTGCGGGCATAATATGCTCATCGAACCAACTGACCGCATCATTTAAAGCGTCCTCAACCGCTTCCGTTAGCGGCTCTACTGTTTCTTCGAGTGCATTTTTAGTAACTTCTAAACCCTCTATTTGAGGTTCTAATGTAGCGATTTGATTAACAGTCACCTGTAATTGAGCTTGTAAGGCAATAATCAGGTTATCATCAGTTGCTGCTGCTATCTGAGCTTCTAATTGAACCTTCGTATGTTGAAGTCCATTTAGATTGTTCTGTAATGCAGCTATGTGAGCTACTAATTCGGCTATTTGCACGATCACTTGGCTTAGGTCTGTTCTGGCAGAAGCTAAAAACTCTTTCTTGCCGAGATGAACGACTTCCTTGATCGAAAATTTTTCGGTTTCATCTTCTACTTGTTGCTTAATCGCTTCATAATTATTTTTCTCTGTCTGGTACACATTATATTGAGTCTCATAGAACTGCTTTGCTTGCACAAATGTAGCATGTGCGGTTGCACAGATAGCACAATGCTTTGCACAATAGCCTGAATGTAGACCACCTTCACAAACAGCAGTACAAATCCATGTATTTGGATTAGGTGGTGTTTCAGGTTTTTCCTCTGTATAACTTGTATGTCCTTTACAAGTACAAGTCCAAGTTTTAGTATCCCCCACATTAGAGCTATCTTCGGACCCATCTTCGGATACACCTTGAGCCCAAACTGTTTTTCCTATCAATAAGCAGGTTATCATTAAGAATAGTATTTTAAAAAAATTCATGTTATCCCTTTCGGTTAATTAATTTCATCAAAGACATCTGAGCTGCTTTAAGAAGCCTTTTATCGCAGTTAGTATCGTTGATTATTTCTTTAGTAATTCGATCTAAAATTTGATCATTTTTAGACAAATGGGTTAAAGCACTTAAAGCACACATCCGCAGCTGAATGCTTTCACTGGCATTAAAAGCCATATACTCAACTTCACTTTCGAGAATTAGAATATTTCTCTCAGCAGCTATACTAATGGCAGCCATTCGGCTGGATTCTGATGTAAGAGAATCCAATACCATTCTTTTGGTTTCCTTGTCAATTATTCCTTGATCAACAAAAGAGAACTTTTGGGAAATCTCATGAAGTCTAATGAGTGATGTACCGGCAATCGGACCTTCTGGCCAATTTAACGCTTTGTACATACTTTTAAGAATCTCCGATTGTTGAGTTTTATCCACTTTTGAATAATTTTTTGTTGCTTTAGTTGATAATTGATCCAACCAATGACGCTCAAAATAATCAACTGTATACTGTAATGTATACTCACGCATAACAGCATGCTGTTGATTGTCATTTATAATATCACTTATCAACTCTGCCATTGATTCTTTGTAGCGTCCGTCATCAATTAAAATAACCAAAAGATCATTTTTGAGAGAGTGCCAGAACAGTTGATCTACCTGCTTCTCAGGGTGACGCTTTAAAAAAGTGAACAGAGCTTCAAAGTCCTGCTTAGTTAAGTTTTCGTGACGTAGCTGCCAAACAAGCTTATTTCTTTCACGAATATTTAAATCCGCATCAAAACCAATTATTTTCTGAGTAAGCTCAGACAATTGATCAATCGGTGGCATTATATCCTTTAACTCAGGTAATTCTAATTCTGAGATCCGCTGAACCTTGGTCTCTGCAATTGATCCACCAAGCTCGACGGGATTTCCCGGGACAGCATTTTGTCCCAAGAAAAAAGCCAACAAGCCAAAAGTGGCTATAGACAGAGTTATTAATAAATAATTTCTCATAACCTTAGTCTATTTATTTTGCTGCCCGACTAAAATGCCATTTTGATAAACTTTATACCAGTGGCAGCTAGCACCAGTTCGGTCAATACTCTTTAGAAGTTCCAAGGTCCATTGACCCAATTCATCAAAGTCATCTTTTGTTAGAATTATATTTCTTGAACCATCCAGGAAAGTAACCCCAGATATAGTATTTACTTTAATTTCCATCCCTTCCGGAATCTGATGAGATAAAGCCATACTATTTGTCAATTTTGAACCATCCTCATAAGTATCTACAACCGTAAGGTAACCTTCAACTGCATCTCGCAGCCAAAAACCCAAGGTTGGTAGTGACTTTAGAATTGTGCCGCCTGATCCTAAACGGGCCACAATATTGACATCTGCCAAGATTTCCTTTCTCTTTAACAAAAAGCCACTACCATTTGGCGTAAATTGCATCCCTGTAGCTTCTAAGTGTATCTCAGAATTCAAGCCCGGCCAAGACCAGCTGCGCTCTTTACCACGCCAGACATAAGGTGCCTCTACTTCCGCAACTCCAACCACGTTTACCGTAAGCGTTGCGCTTTTTAACTCTGAGCCTGTATAATCTGCTTGAATAATATATGTACCCGGCGTATCAAATTTGAATTCGACTGGGCTATTTGCATCAGCATTGAAGATTTCTTCTGTGGATCCATCATTTATTTTAATAACTGAGCTTCCTTCCAGATCATCTTCTATAACTGCATTGAGAAGCATTGAGCTACCAACAGGAATCATCAATTCTCCTTCATCAAGAACATTTGTTTGAGTCCATGTTACAATCCCATTAACACTTTGAAGGCCATCTTCGTAGTCGATTCTAAATTCTGTCGGAGCATCCTTCTCAAGAGTAACATTGGCAAACCAACGATTGTATGTACCTCTTTGAAGCTGATCTGAAAAGGAAGCATTTATCTTATAAAGGTAGCGGCCTTTACCTTCAATTTGTGCAGGGCTAATTGCACTATCAGCTGAATAAGCATCTAAAGAATAATTTGTTTTAATATAATTGTCTACCCAGTCAAGGTTGCCATTTTCATTGACATCTGGACCACCAGGCCTACTAAGTTCAAGACTCTTAACTCTCAAGCTTGTAGATTTATAAACATTGTTCCAAAATATTCTAATTTTGTGTGAACCCACCGACAAATAAGGCGTGATAAAACTATAAGTTTTTTGTTCACCATCAGCGATACTATGTTCAAAACGCTCAACAAATTCATCATCGATGTGTAAATGTAAATCAAATAGTGGTCTACTTGTATTAGGAGTATTTTGAGCGCCGACTACATCGAACCGATAAATACCAGGAATAGTCACATCGACAGTGTATTCAAGTGCACCTCTTCTGTCCTGAGCAAAAACTTCCTTTCCGTCATTTTGCCACTGTCCTAATCTAGATGAGGTTTCGGCTGGAACAATAATGATCGATTCAAGAATACTACCATCGAAATCTGCTATAAGTGGGTTCGACTGGAAAACAAAAATTTCATCATAGTCAGAAACAGTGTCTCCATCCGTATCTATTGATAATGGATTGGTTTTGTAGTTATACATCGCGTGATACTCTTCGCCATCAAGAAGCTTATCTCCATCAGAATCTGGATTTAGTGGATCGGAGCCTTCTTCGGCTTCTAAGATATCTGTCAAACCATCTTGATCTCGATCAATAGACCTAAGAAGGTCGTCATGCTCACCTGGTGATAAAAAGAAGAAACTAGCTGGTATAACCTCAACAGAACGGCCAGGCCCCTGCCACTGCAACATACAAATCTGTCCACCTGATCTTTCAAAATACTCACAACGGATTTTATGTAAACCTTCAGAGAGGTTGATTGTATTTTCAAGTCCTTTTGGACCATGTAAACCGTCATTATCTAAAACTTGTATCCCATCAACAAAAAGTCTTGAGCCATCATCTGAATTTAACAAAAATCTATAATTACCTTGAAGAGGTACATACAAGTAACCACTAAAAACTGCACCAACATAATCCTTTACTCCAGACTTAGAAAGAGACTCCCAATTACTTCCTGAAAAGTTGATCGCCGATACTTTTTCTACTTTCGCTGGGCTTTTAGAGGCAAAGTCAGAAAGCTGCCTAAAAGAACCATACACATAAGACGCTGACAAGCCATTTTCTCCAGAAAAGGCACTCACTTGAGCTGCAATATTATTCTTAAGAGGATCAAAACCATTGTCTTCTTCCCAAAAGTCTGTAAGGCCATCATTGTCTGTATCTGCTGAATTATAATCTGTTCCAAGGCTTATCTCTTGAAGGTCTGTTAAACCATCTCCATCTGAATCAATATTTATATCAAAAACAACTCTATCTATTTCCCCTCCTATTGAAGAAGTCACTTCAACGGCGAAGGTGCTACTTTTGCGAGAGTTGTCACTCGTAAAAGTCAATAAACTATCATCTATGTCTTTTTGAGTAAATACTGACTCAACTGATAAAGCTGTCCCTGATAAATTCAAAACCCCATACTGAGGTAAATCAAGTACCTTATAAGTGATGAGCTCTGCTGGAAGTCCGCCATGTTCAGCTTTGACTGAATCTGCAGTAATAACTTGATTGGTTGTTGACGCCACAAAAGTTAATGTATCACTATTCTGCATATATAGATCTTGATTTTGTAGACTTAAGAATTCTATCTCTGCAACATTACCCCAACCATTATAACCAGCGACATCATAGTATCTATAGTATCTGTAAGCTGTCGAATCATCTATAGTAACGGAATGCCATTTATTGTCCGGTGATTCTTGAATTGTGTAAAGGTCTATATAGTTAACACCATCAACAGAACCTTGGAACTTATTGTACCTCATTCTCTTTCCCTGGTTTATTCTAGGGAAGAAACGAATTGCTGAAATCGAGGTTTGATTACCTTGTCCTAGATCAATACCTACAAAACTATTGTCTGGAACGATGTACTGATAACTAGTTGCGACATTCCCATCAAAGGCATTTACTGGTGACCAGCTTGAAGACCAAGATGGTAATGACCCAAATACTTTACCATGCAACTTATAAGGTTTTAAGCCTCCATCAAACTTCGAGAATTCACTTTCTATTGCTTTTAACTTTATAAAAAGTTTGTGGGTATTTAGATTCTCTGTTTCGTAAGTTTCTTTTGCTTTACTGATAGCGTCTTGAAACACAATGCGTGAAGCCTCCGTGTATTGACCAAGATCAGTCCCAACATTATCTGCTGATGATACATAAAGTGCTTCTGCCGTCGATATGGCGAGTGAAAGCTGCTGTTGTACTCCATCAAAATCATTATGATATGGAGTTAGATGGTCACCCGAGATAACTTCTATTGGCCCATTGTTCAAAGACCACGCAACTGTAAGGTGATCGCCTCCACCACCTTCTTTAGCAAAAGCTTCCGTGTATAACACTTGACCAGCGTTTAGTTTAAAGGTTTTAGATTTTTGGGATTCATACTTGTTATAAACTCTATAACTTGTCCAACCACTTACTGACGCGATTTTTTCTTTATTGACTTCATTCTCATCTGATGAAAGGTAAAGCTCACCCTTATCATCACTTGAAAAGTAAAATGTGTAATCTCCTGTAACAGGAATAGTTATATAACCACGGATATAAGTTCCATAGTTATCGCCATAAGACTTTGGAGATTCATATATAGTCACAACATCATAAACTTCAGGAGCTACCTGAAACTTTGGATTAGAACTGATACTCGCAATATCGTGTCCCGGTAAATCTGTGTAAATCTCACGATTCAATCCACCTGCATGCGATGAATGTATACTTATCAATGTTAGCAAAAAAGACAATAATCTTAATTTTTTCATAACTTCCCTTAATTAACAATACATATTTCAGGCTTTTAATCTGCCCTTATAAGGTCGGCAACATATAAACTAAAGTGAGAATCAGCAAGGTGATAATTTTAAATTTCGTGTTAATTATAACACAAAAAACTCCACCAAAAAATATAAATACCTTGTATATAAAAACTTAAAAAGGTTATAAGTTTGATACAAAATTCCCTAAAAAAACTACTCACTTGATAAGTTCACAAATGGTGTCTGATTCTTTTCGCTCAACTTTATAATTGCATAATCTGGAGACTTTTTAACAGTCTCAAGACAATTTTCACAGCAAGTAAAAATCCTCAAGTCTTTATAATCAAAAAATAATTCAGAGTTGATCTCTATAGGTAAAAATGGACACTCTTTTTGAAGCGCATAGGCACTTTTTTTATTTAGGGCCTGCTTTGCTAATATGCTCTCCACCAATTTCGCGCGCGCGTTCATCGTTGCAGGCCGTGTATAACCTTTCTTAACTGGTAACTTCTTCCTGACAGTCGTTGATTTCTCTACATTTGGTTTGGTGACAGACTTCCTTTCAACTTTTATAGGCTCATCTGTATTCTCTACTTTAATACGCAAAAAACACTTGGATTCTTCTGATTCATCTGTAACAACAGTAATAGTCTTAGTGAGTGTCTTTCCTGCAACTGGAACCGGAGCTTCAAAACTAATACTACCCTTACCTCCTGCCTTAACTTCCTTTGGAGCATCAACTAAAACACAACCACAAGAAGCTTTTACCTTAGTAAATTGAATAGTATTCGCGCCTTTATTCTCATACTCAAAAGATCCTGACTTTTTTTCTTTTGATGTAGTTGTTTGAATGGAAACTTCTTTAGTCTGCCAAACTAGATCTTGAGCAGATACGCCACAAATAAATATCATCCATAAAGTGAAGTACTTATAAAACATGTTTATCGCTTAATAATTTTCTTGGAAAGTATGAGGGATTTTTGAATTTTCTAGCTACTCTGTAGATATAGCTAGTTATAATGAGCTCTTGAGAGAATCAATATTCTAGATTCAACTAAGTCAGCATGCATTGTACGAATAGTTTATTTACTTAGTCTGAGCACAATTCTTTGACTTGAAGTAGTCGCCACCTTTGAGCTTCATGTCGTCGGTCCCCCAAGCTAAGCTCATGTCAACTTTTTGCATAAGAGGAATGTGTTTGGAGCAGTGAATGTAGGCTTCTTCGATACTGACTTTCACCCATCTTACAGCACGAGACTGTTCACGTTCGAAGGCTGCAGTTTGATCATCTGAAATAGAAATATCTAAGTCTTCGTTATCAATTATCTCAGCTTTGCCATTTATATGTAGGCCGATCTTATCACTGGTAAAGTCTAAGAAGAGCATGCCGATATTTGGATTTTCTGAGATGTTACCCAAACTAGCCAAAACGCCATTTCCACGATACTCTGGATAAATCACCGAAGTGTCGTCGAGAACTAAGCAAAAGTTTGGTTCGCCTGAGCGCAGAGAAGAGTCGCAACCACCTTTAGAATCAGAAGTCGCAATAAAACAGAGTTCCATTTTTTTTATGAAACTGATCATATTCTCATTCAAGTAAGTTAAAACTTGATTTTTGTAGAAACTGTTAGCTCTGGAAGCTGTATTGTATTTCTTTTGAAGCTTTCTCTCGCCTTCTGAACCAATCATATTTAGCTATTCCCTTTTTTATACTTCTCTGCAAGTTTTAAATAGTCGGCTGCCATATCACTTGTCAGAAACTCAATCATCAATTCATTTTCAAGCCAAAACTCATAGACACCAAAACTTCCACGACTGAATTCGGCTGCATGCCAACCTTCTCTATCAGCAATCGCCTGGAGTTCTTCTCTAGTTCTGTCTACTGATATAGCTGCATGTAAGCCTGTGTATTTCTTACCTGTTTCCTTTTCAAAACCGCACGGGCTCTCTTTATCTCTGGGAACTAAGTGAGTGTCTTTAGGATAAATCTCTATGGCTGAGCCGTGTTCGTCTCCAAACCAGACCATATAAGCATTTTCAGTTGGTCTAAAGTCAGTTACTTGACCACCAAGAGCCTCTGCTAGGACATCTGCAACTTTCTTCGTGTCTGTTGCATTCAAACTAAAATGGTGAATCATGCTATTTTCTCATCTTTAGGTTTTAGCAAGAATATAAGTGCACAGCCAGGGATAGTTAAGACTGCAATCAACCAGATGTTATCTAAAATCAATTTATCTTGAACATCGTAAGCCCAAACCAAACAGCTTATCCCATTGAAAATAGCGTGCATAAGAATTGTACAGATCAACGATCTTGTTCTAAAAATAACGAGCGTGAGAACTGCGCCCATAACTGCAGTTCCGGCAAAACGGAATAAACTGAAATGAGCAACACCAAACATAAGTGCTTGCAACCAAAGACAGCTTTTCTCTGAATAAGATTTTCTTAAACCACTTAAAAGCAGGCCTCGAAAAAGGACTTCTTCGCAAATAGCTGGTGTTAGGGAGATGATCAGCAAAGTGCCAATAAAACCATACTCTGTTGTTAGTACGGCCATAAGATCGACTAAGCCAAAGTCGGCACCATGGTAGCCAAAGTATTGTAGAAACAATTGAAACAACATCACTCCCGAAAAACAAAATGGAGCTAACAAGAAACAGACGGCTAGATTTTTTGCTCCTGGATTATGTAAATGAAGCGCTGTTTTAACTTTCACTTTAAAGAAGGCTAAGAGTCCTAAACTTAATAGAAAAAATATCGACCATTGACTCAAAATAACACTCAAACCAAGATCAACTGTTTGTAAACTTGTGCTTACAAAGAACATCAATAGAAGCATGATTGAGAAGATGATGATACTGTCATTTGCCTCAAAGCTTTCTTTCGTTTTAAGAGACTTCCGATTGAAGGTTAAAGTCGAGCGGCCTTCATGATTAAAAAGTACATTTTCTGAGCTATAAATCTTAATAAGTAAAGCAACTACTAGAATAGTAAAAATGCCTGTAGAAACAACTACGGCTAAGAAGTCCAATAGATTACTCTCTCCAATAAGTAAATCTTGGAAAAGTAAGCAGAAGTTAATGAATGGTATGAAGCGCGTTATGCCTTCCAACTCAACGCCTGGAAGACTAGAGAAGATTACTGGTAGTGACATGACCAAAGTTATAGGAACCATATACTGACCTGCTTCCTGAACTGTCCTCGCCATGGAGGCGGCCATCAAAGACAAACCACTCACTAGGAAGGCGACTATTATCAAACAAATGATGATCACCGGCATGGCCGTCATAGGTAAACTAAAGTTCGCAAAAGGATTACTTCCGCCATCGCCACCTGAAAGACTACTCATATGGCTAATGGTCAAAGCCATACAACCCAAGTTAATTATGGCAGAACTAAAACCAACTGTTACAACGGTCAGGTATTTACCACAAACAAGCTCAAGTTGACTTAGAGGCGAACAAAGCAAGGTTTCTAGCGTTCCCCTTTCTTTTTCTCCAGCAGCTATTTCCTGAGCGATAAAGCTACAGCCAACGACCAACATAATGAGCATGATACCTGGGAGAATGCGACCGGCTAAGTAACGACTTTCGACTTCTTCATCGACCTTTTCAACATTTACTTTTAAAGGAATGATAAGCTCGGTGTCGAGACCTTTTATCTTCAATCTTTTTTGAACGAGTTCTTTTTTCAACTTACCTATTACATCTCGAACTTTATCAAAGGCAAATCGAGAACTATTATCGGCTGTTTTGTAGTACACACTCAAAGAGGCCGTTTTAAATGAGTCAAGATTCTCTTTATAGTTCTCCAGCGGCTCAACAAAAACACTTACCTTGTCCAAGTCTTTTGTTTCCATGGAAGTAACTTTCAGGTATTTATCAGCTGCTAATTTTTTATAAAGTTGACTGTCTTCATAACCCGATTTTACGGCTATCTCGTAAACTTTCTTTTGCTGTTTCGTCACTTGTTTAGCAGTCAGCTCTGTCGTCAGGATAATGATACCTGGGTAAAGTAGTGCTGGCACAAAGAGCATAATCAAAAAAGTTCGTTTGTCGCGAATAAACTCTAGAAGCTCTTTTTTATAGAGGAGAAATACCTGCTGCCAATTCACGATTTCGCCACCCCTATTCTTTCCGCGTAGCGATTAAAAAGTTCGCCAAGGTTAGAACAGTCTTGTGATTGAAGTACGTCATCTATCTGACCATTGCCAACGAGCTCACCTTGATTCAAAACAGCGATAGAGTCACACAACTCGAGAACTTCGTCCATGTGGTGAGTACAAAAAAGAATGACGCGATTTTCGTTCTTCATATGCTTTATGAAATCGATAATCGAGCGCTTTGCAACGACATCTAAACCAGTAGTCGCTTCATCGAGGATGAGTAAAGAAGGATTGTGAATGATAGTCCGAGCGATATTTACTTTTTGTTTCTGGCCAGTCGAAAGCTTTTCACACTTACGGTCGATAAACTCAGACATGTTCAACAAAACCACTAGTTCATCAACTCGAGTTTTTATATCTTGCTTGCCCATACCATTTAACTTTGCAAACCAGACGATGGTTTCACGAGCAGTTAAACGTTTGTAAAGACCAGTACTTCCAGAAAGAAAACCTATACTGCGGCGAACTTCGAGTGAGTTGGCGTGCATGTCCACGTCATTTAGAAAAGCTTGACCTGAACTTGGTTTTATAACTGTTGAGAGCATTCTTAAAGCAGTCGATTTACCGGCACCGTTCATACCGAGAAGACCAAGAATCTGACCTGCTTCAATGGACAAGTTCAAATCTTTAACAGCCTCTATCTCGTTACTTTTACGATCGATAAATACTTTTCTAAGATTGCTGACTTTCAGCATAAATTTTGGGGCGCCCTTATCTCTGGTGGATTTTCCACAACGATTATTTCAAAGCCAGTTCGTTTTACATCGTGCAAGGTTACGTAGGCCATCAAACTAAGGAAAAATAAAACAAACAACATAGTCACTGGCTGTAGGATACTCGCTGGCAATTTCTTGCGACTGACCATTTCAAGGATTGCGATGAAGATGTGACCACCATCAAGAACAGGAAGAGGTAATAAGTTAAAAATAGCTAGTGAGATATTTATCATAAAAATAAATGCAAGGCCTGCTCTCCAGCCACCAAACTTAACTTGATTATAGATTCCCTGACCGATTCCGACTGGACCACTTAGACCACTTAGGTTTACTGAACGGTTCGCAACTGCACCAAGTGTTTGGAAAGTTTCGTTTAAAACATTTGAGACTTGGGTTAGAGGATCGTCGTATGAATAGTAGCGGCGAAAGCCAACGCCTATCTTATAACTCTCATGCTCAACTTTCATGGTGAACTCTTTGCTGACACCGTCGCGATCAACCTCAAGAACGATGTCCTTGCCTTCGTTTTCTTTTAAAATCTTTTTCAGAGCGTCAACATCTGGAAGTTTGACGTTATTTACCGCAACGATTTTGTCCCATTTACGAACGCCGGCTTCATACGCCGAAAACTCTGGAGATGCAGAAAAGATGTGTGGATACTTAGCGATACGCAATCCAAGTAGATTTCTAACAACCTTCATCGGCGTGATCGTCAGATCGACTTCTTTGCCATCTCGTAGAACAGTAAAGTTAACTGGCCCACCCTTTTCTGCTTGGATCGCCTTAGTCATGTCTTTCGGGACATTTATATCTTTGCCACTAACTCGAATGAATTGATCGCCTTCTTGAACACCGGCTTTATAGGCTGGATAGACTTCGCCTGACTGTTCATCTACATGCTGTACAAAACCAACTATGGCTTTTGTCTCTTTGCTCTTTTCAGTGAACATAAAAGGCGGCAAAGAAAGGTCTTCAAGATTCGGGTTTTTCTCCGGCACAAACGGTCCAACAGTTATTTCCTGATCGCCACGTTCAACGACCAAAGTCACTTCCCCGGACAAAACGTACTCTTTCATCAACTGATCTGAATTTTTAATCTTCTTACCGTTGATTGACAGTATGTTATCGCCATTTCTTAAACCTTGTTTAAAATCAACTGATCTTTGAGGAATGTCTCTAACGATCAATTCTTCCAATGGAGGAGAAGTTGGCTTTCCCGACTTCCAAAGAACGGTTCCTAAAACAAAAGCAAAAAGGATATTAAACAAAGGACCGGCAACAGCAACTATGACTCTATCAATTGCTTTGGGAGCTGGTAAAATGCGACCATCTGAAGATTGTGGCTCATCTGTCGGCTCAAGTTGAGGTAACTGAACATAACCACCAAACGGCAACCAACCAATTATGAAATCGATGCCATTTTTCTTAAATCCCCAGATCTTCTGTCCGAAGCCAATCGAAAACTTTTCGATATGTAATCCACGCCATACAGCTGCTAGTAAGTGCCCGAATTCATGTATAAAAACACTAAATCCAAAGAAAAACACTACAAATAAAATGAGCCCTACGCTTTCCAACCAGTCAGGCATTCATTACTCCACGTTAAAAAATTCACCCTAGATATACTAAATATGCTAGCTACAAACAACTGCTTGAGCTTACACCCACTACTTCTTATAAACATTGCCTAAGTACTTAACCATAACTCGACGCAGTTCATCAAAATCTATTTCACCAGAGTGTCTCCAGATAACTTCACCGCCAGGAGCGATAAGCTTGGCAAATGGCAAAGGTCCTTGCCACTCGGCGTCCACAGCCTCAATCATCTTGTCTCTGTCTTTGATATTTGCGATATAGTTATTCGTTGTACGGCCTTCTTTCTTTAAACTTTTCTCAGCTCTTTTCGTCAAAGCCATATTCACATTTTGAAGTGTTTTAAGAGCTCTCTTTTTGCCACTCATAAAATCTGTGCTGATAGTAATCACTTCGAAATCACGAGTTTCGTACTGACGATTAAGATCTACTAAGTCAGGTAATTCAGAAACACATGGTCCACACCAAGTCGCCCAAGCGGAAACTAGTCTCAACTTGTCTGTTTTATTTTCAATTAGCTTCTTTATTCCAGCTTCGTCTATTTCTTCAAGAGTCACTTCTTTTGCCAACCAATCTTCATTGTATTTCTTTACGGCATCTCTTTTGTAGGACCACTTCGTTGAACAGCCAAAAACTTTTGTTGTGTTAACTCGGACTTCTTTACCTTCTAAAAGCTCATCGACAGCATACTTAGCGTCGTGGCTTATCTCTCCATCCTGAAGTTCGTTATTATCAAATCTACCTTTGTAACGCAGACGACGATTGGCATCAAAAATAAAAACATGTGGTGTCGCAATCGGGCCGTAAGCTTTCGATGCTTCTTGTAGATCTCCATCATAGAGGTACGGATGATTATAGTTTTTCTCTTTTGCTCTAAGCTTCATTCCTTCAAAGCTGTCATCGTGAACTGTGTAGCCCATCTCATTCAAACGAACGGATTGTGGATCTGCTGAAGATATAACCACGACGTCTAAAGCTTCGTCCTTATAGTCATCTACCATCTTTATGATTCTATCTTCATAGGCTTGAGAAGTTGGACAATGGTTGCAGGTAAAGATCACCATCAAAATCTTTTTTGTGTAATCCGAAAGCTTGTGAGTGTCGCCGTCGACTCCCTTCAATTCAAACGCCGGGGCTTGGGCGCCTATCTCAAGAGTTGGAAACTTTGGCGGCTCAGCCTGAACAGATAAAAACGTCAATAAAAAAGAAAGTAGAAAAAATCGCACCATTTGCTCCTAAATATTTTGGAGGAATATAACACTCAAAGCGATTTATTGAAGAGTAGACGAAGCTTAAATGCTCTTCTCGAGCTCTCTAGCTAACTGAAGTTGATCTCGAAGAACTTCTTTACAGTGATCTAAGCTTGAAAGTGGATTTGCGATAACGACGCGTAGAGCGACTAAAGACTCGTTTATCTTTGGAGACATAAACTTAGTTCTCGAAACAAAAGTCTTACCGCGGTGCTTTTGAGCTTCTTGAAGTCTTATATTGAAATCATTTATAGCCTGTTCTCTTTCCTCTGAACTCTTCATATCTCTTAGAGCCGTTGGAAGGTAACGATAAAGGAAGATGTTTGACTGTGGTGTCGTCAACAACTCAAACTCAGACGATTGATCGATGTAGTGAGACAGGTTTCTCGCCACAGAAATGCAGCCATCTAAAATCTCGCTATAACCACTCTTACCAAAGAGCTTCAGAGCTGCTTGTAAGTAGAAAACTTTTGCCGGCCTTGAACCTTCGATAGAAACACGACCTAAGTCCTGAGAGTTCTTACGAATTATATAGTCAGCTTCTGTCGAAACATGCTTAGCTTTCTCTGGAGTCTTAAATAATAAAACGCCAATTCCCATAGGAAGATAAAGTTGTTTGTGACCATCAATAGTCACTGAGTCTGCTCGTTTAACACCTTTAAGTAAGTGCTTATGCTCGTCTGAGAACATCAACGCTCCGCCCCAAGCTGCATCTACATGGAAGTAAACGCCAAACTCTTCTGCAAGGTCAGCCATTTCGTCTAATGGATCAAATGAACCACACTCGGTTGTTCCCGCTATACCAACGATAGCCGCAACATGAATTTTCTCTTGACGACAACGCTCAAGCTGACAACGCAGTTCACGAACTTTTAAACGCTGTTGATCGTCTGTACCAATCTGAATATAACCACTGCGGCCCATTCCAAGTAAACCCATTGCCTTAACAAGTGAGTAGTGACCTAGGTGAGTTCCAAGAACAACACTTTTTGTAAATCCGGCGCTGTTTAGAACGCTATAGATACCATCTTCCTCAACATCGCCATATGGAGCTAGTGAGATGTCTCTTCCACACTGCAAAGCCATAAGGTTTGCGATAGTACCGCCAGAAGTAACTACTCCTGAGATTTTACTTGGGTCACCGACAAGGTTCTTGTAGTACTCGTCTGAGTAACCGTAAATTTCTTTGTGTAACATCGCTAGAGCTTGTTTCTCGTAAAATGTCGCAGCTTTCGCCGTTTCAACTTTTACTGAGTTCTGGTTGAGAGTCGTTATCAACTGTGACAAGGGTCTTAGAAAGTTTGGCAACAATGAAGTCATGTGACCAATGAAGTATGGCGAACCTGTATTGACAGAATGAGGGAGTATTAGTTCTTCAAGTTCCTGAATCAGAGTTTCAGCAAGTTGTCCTTCTTCAGGCACTCTTTTAAAGCCAAAACACTTGGCTAGCTGTTCAGTGGAAGCTGGAGAATTTATTTGTTCGTCTGCGAGGTAGTCTAAAACCATATTTTCGATGGCATTTTTAAAGCCGACATTCTCTTTTTCGTCAAAGTAACTAAAAGTCGAATCAACAAGATTCTCTTTGTAGAGTGGGTTTTCCATTTATAAAAACCTCTTCTCTTGGCCTAATTTAAGCACAAAAAAACCTAGAGAGCTAAAGCCGCCTCGATCTTTGGCTACGATTAAACCAGTTATTTTTGAACAATGCACCATCAATTTCCGGTAAAAATTTTCCCCCTTTAAGTAATTCCTTTACACTACGTGTCAAATAAAAACTTAAACAAATCTTCACAGTTCGTAAGTATTTCATCTCTAATTTACGGTATGCCTCCGCTATTTACACGATTTATTACTCAAGTCGCAACCAAGCTAATATTGAGTTAATCAAATTCACGATTAGATTTGAAGCAGACTCAAAGGATTTTGCATGAAAAAAAAGTTTGCACTCGTTAATTACGGCGGATCATACCAACTCGACATAAAGTCTGTTGAAGACCTCGAAGCTCTAAACTTTATAGATGAAGCTTTCTGGATGGCCACCAGTGTTCCGACTTTCAGTCTCAATTGCTCAGATGACTTCATCAAAGTTCTCGATAAAAACAAAAGCGAGCGCGTCCTCAGCTCTGACTTAAGAGAATCGGTTCTAC
>JAJPOQ010000164.1 GCA_021232515.1 Lentisphaeraceae bacterium | reverse complement strand
GTGACGTTTAACTGCTGAAACTTTATCTTCTGCACTAAGGTAAGGGCGTTTATTCTCTGACATTTTGTTCTCCGTTTGATTTATAAAAACTCAAATTAACAAAATCTCAATTGCGGATTTCTAAATGAGGCAGGACATTATCTAATGAACGGACGATGCCTTCGCCCATTAGCTTCTCCCAGACTCGATTTGCCATAACTCTTGCGGTCAGAGGATGGTCTGGACTAGTTAGCCAATGAGCGAACTCAAGGCGACCCGTAGAGTTCGATGGTATTGAGAGTTTTGAGACACCCATAACTTGCACCCCACCTCTAAGTATAGCTTGGCCAAGTTTACCGACTTCCCCGCGCTCTAAGATGTTTGCATTTACTGGCTCCGATTTCTGAACTCCCATGCAGAACGAAATAGCTTTACCGTCTGCTCCGAATGAATTCACTTTAGCTTTGAGTTGTGTCACTTTATTTTCAGAGAAAATGATTTTGCGCAAAGCTGATTGATCTAAACTTCCAGAATTCCTTTCCTTTAGTAAGTTCCTCCGTAACTCTCGGTGTTCATCTTCTGCCTTTGCCAAATCATTCTTTAAATTCGCGAGTTCATTTTCGCTAATCTTCTCTGCGTTCGGATCTCCCTTTGGAAGCTTAATAAGTGAAGTTCCATGTCTATTTTGACGGCTTTTTAAAGTTCCATAAAAAGTCTCTGTACTTTTAAATATGCCGGCAACAGCATAATAATCTGACTGTGGAATAGGTTCGAACTTGTGGTCATGACACCGAGCACATGCAACAGAGATACCTAAAATCGATCGACTCACGACATCTATTTGTTCATCTATAAGATCTGCCTCAAACTGACGACGATCCTGATCTGCTAAATTCTTTGGTCCCATAGCCAGAAACCCTGTTGCTATAAGATTTTGCTCCCACTCTTCATCTGACTTAACTTTGATAAGGTCGCCAGCTATTTGCTCTCTAACAAACTGATCATAAGGTTTATCGTCATTCATAGACTTAATAACGTAGTCACGATAACGCCAGGCATATGGAAATGGTGTATTTACTCCATTACCTGTTGATTCAGCGTAGCGAGCCAGATCTAACCAATGCCGCCCCCACCTTTCACCAAACTGTGGACTTTCTAAAAGTCTATCGACTACCTGAACTACTGCTAAATTTGGATTTTTTCGGTAAGCATAACTAAACTCTTTCACCTGATCTACAGTTGGCAATAAGCCCACAAGATCAACATATAAACGCTTGAGTAATGTTGTCGGCGAAGTTTCTTTAACTGGCGATATGCCTTTCTTAGTTAGTTCTGTAAAAATATAATCATCTATTTTGCTAATCGATGAATTTGAGTTTTGTTCAGGCGGTAAGTAAATCGGTTTTTTATAAGACCAAAAGCTTTTACCCTTTTCTATATCTTCCGGTGTTACTTCTGTTTTGACAAGTATATTCTTTTGAGTTCTAGGGTCAGGAGCTCCCATAAGGATCCACTTCTTAAAATCTGCTATCTCAGTATCCGACATTGGCTTCTTAGGCGGCATCTCCATATCATTATGATAGCTAATAGATGCCCACAGAATACTCTTTTCTAAACTACCTGGAACTATCGCAGGGCCAGAGTCTCCACCTTCAAGAAGACCACTTTTGGTATCGACTAAAAGACCACCTTTAATGCGATTCTCTTCGTCTGAGTGACAACGATAACAATGAGTTTTAAGTGCTGGACGAATCTTCTTCTCGAAGAAAACTATGCCTTCATTGGCAGATACTGAGCCTAGAAAGGCAAGTAATACTAATAATTGTTTCATACCCGTGACCTCTTTAATCCTAACTTAAAACAGGAAACGAGTGAAAAATAATTTTATTGTATTAAAAGAAGACTTTATGATTTTCTAAGCAAAAAATAACCCTTGATATTTTCAAAAAGTATTCAGAATAATAATTAAATAGACCGATCAAAAAAACTTTGTTAGGCTTTTTTATGTTATAGTTCTTTAATCTTTATTTCCTTAAAGTACCAAACACTTTTAGTATCATGAGCTTGGAGTGCAATAAAACCGCCATTTGGATCTAAAAGGCGCCCTATTTTATTAGCTGGACGTTGCGGATTTTCAGGTTCTGTATAATCTGCAGTTTGCTGACCATTTACCCAAATTTGGATTCGTTTCCCTTTAACACGAATCTTCATCTCAAACCATTTCGTTTCATCTACTGGTGACTTCGCTAAATCTTGAATTGCATATAGGCTACCAGTCTTTCTTTTCTCTTTCGCCGTGCTGTTCAATTGAGCTTCATAACCAGTATGTAGCCAGCCTGCTTTGACACGGCTTGTGCCGTCTGTATGAAAGTAGACTCCAGAGTTTGAGTTTGGTTCAGACTTAGAAACAACAACAAGTTCAAAGTCTTTGTACTTCTTGCCAACGTATAAAAGGTGCGAACCTTTATCTGTACTGTGGGCTTTCAAAACTCCATCGACAACAGAAAATGAATCGGGTGCCATATTTGCTTTCCAGCCTGTTAAGTCTTTGCCATTAAATAAATCTTTATATTCAGATGAATCTGATGACTGACATGCGATTGTCCTGCCTCATTTAGAAATCCGCAATTGAGATTTTGTTAATTTGAGTTTTTATAAATCAAACGGAGAACAAAATGTCAGAGAATAAACGCCCTTACCTTAGTGCAGAAGATAAAGTTTCAGCAGTTAAACGTCACCT
>JAJPOQ010000153.1 GCA_021232515.1 Lentisphaeraceae bacterium | reverse complement strand
TGACGTTTAACTGCTGAAACTTTATCTTCTGCACTAAGGTAAGGGCGTTTATTCTCTGACATTTTGTTCTCCGTTTGATTTATAAAAACTCAAATTAACAAAATCTCAATTGCGGATTTCTAAATGAGGCAGGACAACATTGGTTTAATGATCGAATTGTTCAATAATGTGGAATACATAGACTTATTTTTATTGAGAGCTGTAAAGTTGTATTCGTGAAGGAAGATTGAGAGATGTAGATATTATTCGAATGTATATTGAGTTGTAATCCTTTTTTATAACCCAATTAAACTATTTATACTTTAGTTCTACCAAGGGGCGTGAATTTACTTATTATTTTTGATCGGCATTTAGGATTTTTTGAAGAGTTAGATATTGGCAGTGACGATGCTAGTAATAATACAGAACCTCGCTTTAATTTAGAAGAGAAAGCATATGCTTCAGAACCCAATAACGAGAATTATTTTGCAAGACAAGGTTGGGGGAGTCCAGGGAAAAACGATTTAACGAGAGATGATTATAATGATTAGAGTATGCATTATCCTATTGAGTGTTGTTTCATTAACTCTTTCAGGAGAAGAAGCCTCTCGATACAAGTTTGCTGAAGGCATCCAAGAGTCACGGATTTTCAATAGTGAATATCATCGATTTATACAATCAATAAAGAAGGAAGACTTAGACGATAAAAAGCTGGTAGAATTCCTTTTCCAAAATATTGATTGGAAAATAGATGCGAAAACAATTCCATCAGGGATGAAATATCCATTGTGGTACCCTTATACAATTGCGGGTCAGTTAAAACTACACCTTGATCATAAGAATGTAAGAGAAGGTTTATGGGTATATTTGGGGAAATGTAGTCAATTAGATAAAAAAGATGAAAAGTTTTTACTGATATGTTGGCTCGCTACAAGATCTAAATTTCGAATTGAACATCGTTTGAAAGTACTTGCAGAGAGTGTTGGCAAAGGAGAGTTTCTTATCAATGAAATCATAAAGAAATAGGATATCCTTTTCTTGCACAAAGAACTAATATTTCTCTAAATAATCGGTTAAAAAAACTTACAGTATACTCGATCCTTTTAGTGCTTAGACTTCTTTTAACGCTTTACTCGTAAATTTAAAA
Organism: Lentisphaeraceae bacterium; assembly: GCA_021232515.1. Classification (GTDB taxonomy): domain Bacteria; phylum Verrucomicrobiota; class Lentisphaeria; order Lentisphaerales; family Lentisphaeraceae; genus JAKVBD01. The sequence continues at coordinate 4,576 of JAJPOQ010000153.1, read as the reverse complement.
TACTAGGACTATCGTCGATCACCATCTCTGTTTTGAGTATGTAACTCATAAACAAAATACTATAACGTTTTCTCATCACCATAACCTACTAATCTACCAGCACAGTTTGCCGAGCGCTAAGTTGTTAATAAGAAAATGAGGGCCCCATTTTCTGTTAAAGCCTTAACGACATAATTTATGTTGATGGTACTATTCCATAAATGACTTTTGTTGTTCGTTTGTGAAAGAATAAATAATAGTTTTGAAGGCGTCTTTAACAATCTTCTCTATGTGCTATACTCTAGCGCTGGTCAGACTGGGTGCCGATCCAGAGGAGCCCTTATTTCCTTTTATCTGGCCAGCATTTTTCACTTCAAAAACCTTCTCGACTTGCAGAGTCATTTCTCACAGAACGAAATTCATCTCTCGATTTGTCCATGACATTATGACTCTCATCACACGTAGTTATCTATCTAGAAATATTTCTGTAAATAAAAAAAGCAGAAGCTATTTCTAGCTCCTGCTTTCGGGCGGGGGAGGGGAAGATGTTTATTGAATTTTATTGCCGCGATTGTCAAAGACGTGGTTTACTTGACCATTGCGCTTACACAAAGTTGTAACTGTGTAGAAAATATGTTTTTCGTTTTTTACTTTGTTGATTGCTTTGATCTTGCCAGAACAATCAAGTTTTATTATTTCTTGAACCATCTTTGGTAGTTCTGAAATTTTTACTTTTTTACTCGAAACAGATTGAGAAGGACTTTTTCGTACTCTCTTATCATTTTCGTTACCCTGTAGAGATCCTGTAACTAGAGCAAAAGCAATAATGCTGATACTAAGTTTCATGACTTATTCTCCGTAAATTCACCTTAGTTGATTTAAAAATACCAGTGATTGGATTGAGATGTAGAGGGAGTTCATGACATTTTTGTCATGTTGGTGAAATGTGAACTCTGGTTTGAGCTTTTAATTTAGGCTCAGAAACATTCTCTCTTCAGGGCGATTTAAGCTAATTTTTTAGTCTAAATCGCCTTTTTTTATATGAACTCTTTTTTGATGATCCTCACTGTTACTGCTCTCTCTACTGCAGACGTTTAAAGAGAAATTTAGCTAAATCAGCTTTACTTTTGATCTCTCGGCGGCATAATGCGGCTTTCTTACTGGGGAGTACGAAAGAAAAAATGACTTAATATCTGCTTCTCCCCAAGCCTTGCGCGAATTTATAAATATTAAGGAAATACATGTTTGAGTTATTTAACAAACGTCCAACAAACTTAAAAGACGACATCCTCTCCGGCTTAACTGCTGTCTTGACGCTTATCCCTGAAGCGGTCGCTTTTACATTTGTGGCGGGTATCGATCCAATGATGGGTCTTTACGGTTCATTTTTTATTGGTTTTATCACAGCAGCATTCGGTGGTCGTCCAGCGATGATCTCAGGTGCAGCAGGTTCTATGGCAGTTGTCACAACAGCCTTTATCATCATGTTTGGTTTAGAGTACCTACTAGCAGCAGTTGTTCTGACAGGTGTTTTACAGGTTCTTTTCGGTGCCTTTAAAATGGGTAAGTTTATCCGGCTATTGCCGCACCCCGTTATGCTGGGCTTTGTAAATGGCCTGGCGATCGTTATCGGTATGGCTCAGTTTGGCCAATTTAAGACAAATACTCGCGTCGTTTACGATGATAAGCACGATATGTTCACATATGCTGGTGATTGGCTAGCTCTTACTAGTCCAGCGATGCTGACGATGATGGGTTTGATCGTTTTAACTATGGCGATAGTCCACTTCCTGCCAAAGTTTACTAAGGCTATTCCAGCTCCTCTTGCGGCTATCGCGGTTTGTACTCTTCTTGTAACTTTTACTCCACTAGAGTCAAAACTCGTTAGTGAAGTTGTAAAAGGTCAGCGTTTGTCGATGACTGAGAAAGAGATAATTACTGCTAAGTTCGACGCGGTCAAAGATGCTACTGCTCACGGAGAGTTTGTTAAAACGGCTCATGCAACAGCAGCGGCTAGACCAACAGATGCAGAGATACAGGCACATTGGGAAGCAAAAGAGCTTGCGAAAGTTGAGAAAGGCGAGAAAGAAAGTACAGACCCTCTCGACGGTAGTTTGAAAGGCGCTTTACCAAATTTCCATTTCCCTGAGATCTCTTGGGACTTGAGTGATCCAGACTCTAGAAATGCTTTGATTACAGTCTTTATTCTAGCTTTGATTTTATCTTCTGTAGGTTTAATCGAAACACTTATGACTATGTCTTTGATTGACGAGATAACTGAAACTCGCGGTCAAGGAAATAGAGAGTCAGTTGCCCAGGGTACTGGTAATATCGTCAGTGGTTTGTTCGGCGGTATGTGTGGTTGTGCGATGATCGGTCAGAGTATGATCTGCTTGAACTCTGGTGGTCGTGGTCGTGCTTCAGGTATATCTACAGCTATATTTATGTTGATCTTTATCCTTTTTGCTCCACAACTTATTGAGATGATTCCTGTTGCATCATTGATCGGCGTTATGTTCATGGTTGTTATTGCAACGTTTGAGTGGTCTTCACTAAGACTTTTTGGTCGTATCCCAAAATATGAGATCTTCATTATCATCGTTGTTTCTGCTATTACGGTTCTTCTAGACTTAGCTGTTGCCGTTGGTATCGGCATCATCATTTCAGCGTTGATCTACGCTTGGAACTCTGCTAAAGAGATTCGTATCAAGATTACAGAGGATACTAAAGAGAAGAAGACCTATAACGTAACTGGTAATGTTTTCTTCGGTTCGATCACTTCTTTTAAAGAAGGTTTTGATCCATCTAAAGATCCAAAAGATGTTTATATAGACTTTGCCGAATCGAAAGTTTGTGACCACTCAGGTATAGAGGCTGTACATGGTTTGAGTGAGCGTTACAAAGCCGCGGGTAAAACTCTTCACTTACGCCACTTGAGCCCAGAGTGTGCGCTCCTTCTTCAGAAAGCTGGAGACATAGTAGAAGTAAATATCCTTGAAGATCCCAAGTACCATGTGGCGGATGACGCACTAGCTTAGAAGACATTTATATAGCAGTACAGATCTGTAAATTTTGGGCCTGATTGGATTATTCCGATCAGGTCTTTATTTGTCACTATACCGTTAAATCATCAAAGTTATCATCATCTAAAATCTCGTCAACAATATGATTATCAGTGTCGTGCTGATCATCAGTATTATGATTGTGGTCATGGGCATCATCTACATCTACTGCTGCGAGATCATGTGCAGGGTCATGATCGTCCATAGCCTCGTGGATATGGTCATGGTGTAGATTTTCTAAAGCTTGTTTTGTAACTTCATCGTGTTGTTGAGTATCAGGGATTTGTATGTCGACATCCTGTGTAAAACTGTCGACATCGCTTGTTCCGTCTTGGCTATCTGTATGAGCAGTAACATCAACATGCTGCATGAAGCTATCGACATCTTGAGGAGTGTTGTCTTGGTCATCAATCGTTACTGAAACATGATCTATAAATTCATTCACTGCTTCATCATGCACAACTGTAATTGGAGGCGATGGCAACGTTGCAGATATAGCGTCTGTATGGCCATGAACGTCTAATCTTATGTCATGAGTTTCCCCAGTTGTAGTACTGACTTTAAAGATGTCGTGTTCTAAGTCGCCATCATTCAGGTGATCCGCTTTTGCTTGATCTAGGGTATATTTCCAAGAACCGTCAGCCTTTAGATCCAGTGAACCAAAAGAACCATCTATGTGCTTGGCGGCAAAATCTACATCGACGCCATCTGAAGGGTGAGCATCTATAAATCCATTGACTTCATGATCAGAATCTTCTGTAATACTCGCAGTATCGTGGTGATCCCCAGTTGAAAAACTTGTGCTATGAGTTGTGGGAGAAGCGGCAATAACATCAACCGAGGCTTTGCCATTTACATCATGAGTACCATCGGTAGCGACAAACTGTAAAGGGACATCTGAACCATGGTAGTTTGTTGCTGGATGAAAAGTATAACTTCCATCATGGTGATCAGTTAGAGACCCATATTGAGGATCAACAGAAATATTTTTAATAGTTAGGGTATCCCCATCAGCATCGGTAACGTGGTTTAGTAAGTCAGTAGCATGGAAAGTTTTATCCGAGCCTTCATTTGTCGAACCAAGATCTATAGGTTTATTTGGATCATTTAATTCCGGTGCATCACCTACATTAGCAACAGATAGAGTCGCAGTGGCTTCATTTGAATCCGTATGCCCGTCATTTACCGTATACTTAAAAGAAGCATCGCCATTGAAGTTGTGAGCAGGCTCAAATATGAGATGTGAGATATCTGCTTTAGAGATATTTTGACCCTGAGTTAGGCTCTGACCATTTAAAGTCAATACTCCTTGGGTTGGGTCTGGTAAGTCGGTGATCGTGATATGGTTTAAGTCATCATTATGATCTATATCACTAAAGCCGAATTCACTTGCGCTAAATGTATGGTCAATATCTTCCGTCGCAGTGATTGTTGAGGCTGTAACAGTCGGTTTATCATTGGTACCAGTAACCGTTACAGTGATACGATGAGCCGTACCATCCGCAGAATGCACTTCATATATAACATCCTTACTT
>JAJPOQ010000124.1 GCA_021232515.1 Lentisphaeraceae bacterium | reverse complement strand
GAGATGAAAGACTTTTTTTGTACATTAGATGCAAAGCTATTAAAGGTTATTAGAAATTTTCGCTGCACCTAATATAGCACAAAATAATCATAAGTAACTTTTAATTAAATATTTATGCAATAATCAGCAAGCCTTATTTAGACTCGCGTCAAGTCTATCATTGTCCAGGGGGAAGTAAGCCAGGCCATAAAGCAGGTGGCCAAGGCGGAGCTTATGGTGGCTTTACTGATGAGTCAAATACTTTGCGTTCAACGACTGTAAGTAGTTATAACTATCGAAGCTCTTATGAGAATCCAGATCGTCAATTAAATATGTCTATGGATCATGGTGGTTTAGCTTATATGTCAGATCACTTTGTCGGTAAGTACAGTGACTTTTGTCACTTAGAAGGTTTCAATACTTTGTACTTAGACTCTAGCGTAAGTTACAGTAGGCTGAATTATCCACAGTCGACTGAAATCTCCAATATGGATTATAATACTCAAGAAGTAGTGTGGGAAAAGTTTGATCGGTAAACGTCGCCCACCAAGAGATTGATAGGCAACCTGAGTCTTTTAAGATCTTAGTAAGTCAGAGATCTGGAAAGCCATTTCTAAACTTTGCTGACAATTCATACGAGGGTCACAGTTAGTTAAGTAACGCTCTTGAAGATGATGATCGTCAATTTTTTGAGCTCCGCCTTTGACTTCGGTTACATCTGCACCCGTAAGTTCAAAGTGAATACCACCAGGAATACTGTCGTTTTCGCGATGGATGTGGAAGAACTCTTTTATCTCATTGGCGATGTGTTCAAAGTCTCGAGTTTTGTAGCCAGTACTAGCTGTAAAAGTATTGCCATGCATAGGGTCACAACTCCAAAGTACATTTCGGCCTTCTTTTTTAACTCGTTTCACAAGCTTAGGTAAGTGCTTGCGAACTTTGTCATGACCAAAACGAGAAATGAGTGTTAAACGGCCACTTTCATTATTTGGATTGAGAACATCGATCATCTTGATCAATTCATCTTCTGCCATAGACGGACCAACTTTAAGGCCTACTGGATTGTTTATGCCTCTGAAGAACTCAACGTGGGCGCCATCTGGCTGTCTAGTTCTATCGCCGATCCAAACCATGTGAGCACTACAGTCATACCACTTATCAGTTAGAGAGTCTTTGCGAGTTAGGGCTTTTTCGTATTCGAGAATTAGAGCTTCGTGTGAAGTGAAGAACTCGACTTCTTTAAGTTGTGGCAGTTGTCTAAGTCCACAAGCTTCCATAAATGAAAGAGCGTCGTCGATTTTAGATGCAAGCTTTTCGTACTTTCTGCCTTGTGGGCTATTTGCCAAAAACTCTTTATTCCAAACGTGAACTTTGTGTAGGTCAGCATAACCACCGTGCACATAGGCTCTAAGTAAGTTGAGCGTCGCAGTTGAGTGAAAGTATGCCTGTAGAAGACGGTCTGGGTTTGGTTGTCTTGCATCTAGAGTTGGCTCAGGTCCATTAACCGAGTCTCCACGGTAACTTGGGAGTTCGACACCATCAATAGTTTCAAATGGTTTTGAGCGCGGTTTCGCATACTGACCTGCAATACGACCCACTTTAACTACAGGTTTATTCGCAGCATATGTCATGACGATCGCCATCTGGAGGATAACCTTCAGAGTTTCGCGGATAGGCACAGCATTGCACCTTGAGAAGTCTTCGGCACAGTCGCCACCTTGAAGTAGGAAGCGTTCGCCGCGTTCACATGCAGCGAGGTTTTCTCTCAGAGTGCGTATTTCTCCAGCAAAAACAAGCGGTGGTAATTGGCTGATTTTACTTATGGTTTGATCAAGAGGATCTTTAGGCCAGTCTGGTTGCTGGTTTATTGGAAAATTTTTCCAGGAGTCAGGACTCCAATTCGTTGTGGTCATAAGTTTTGATTATCTCCGGATTTCTTATGTAGGCAATTTTGCCATTGACAAGTGTAAATTCGACTTCGTGATTATTATTTAATACGACTAAATCAGCGTTCATGCCAGGCTGAATGTAACCACGGTCGTTAAGTTTTAAGTTTTCGGCAGGGTTTGAAGTGAAGCAAGGGATGGCATTGTGCGGTTTAAAGTGAGTGAACTCTAAAACATTTTTCCATGCCTGTTCTTGTGTAATCATTGATCCTGCAATAGTACCATCATCAAGAAGGTGGTGTTGGTTTTTGATAGAGACTTCTCTATCTCCAAAAGTGTATTTGCCATCCTCTAGACCAGTGCCGTGAGTCGCTGCAGAAACAGCAATGAGCTGAGTCTTTGCTTTAGCTCGGCAAGCAAGGTCAATCATTTGTGGATGTATGTGGAAACCATCAAAGATAAGCTCAACAGTTATGCGGTCATCTACTAAAGCTGTAGATGCCAGGCCAATCTGTCTTTGGTGAAGTGGATTCATGCAATTGTATAAGTGAGTACATCTTTCGGCGCCAGCATCGATAGCAGCTATGACTTGTTCAGCTTTGGCTACACTATGCCCCATAGAAGGAGTGATGTTATTTTCTCGAAGTATCTCTATAAGTCTCAGAGCTCCCTTTATTTCAGGAGCAAATGTCATGATCTTGAGACTGTCACCAGCAGTTGCGATTATTTCTTTGAGCTCGCCTTCATCAAATTCACGTATGCCTTCGATCGGATTTGCACCTCTCTTTGCACTACTTATAAAGGGGCCGACCATGTGAGTGCCAACAGCGTTCGCACCTTTAAGGCTAGTTGTGTCTTTTAGGCTATCTAAAATCTTTAGTTCTTTTTCCGGAGTTGTAGCTCTTAAAGTCGGCATAAATGAGGTGACACCATGTCTTGGTAGGAGAAGTGCCATCTCTTTGACAGACTGCAGTGTATCCTCGGCCATGATTGAGTAGCCTTTAAAACCATATATATGCGGATCGATAAAGCCTGGAACGGCGTAGCAGTCAGGAAGGTCGATTTTAAACTTGTGGTGTGAATCTTTATATGCTGATGCTCCACCAACGGAGAAGATTTTTCCATCACGACAGAGTATCGCACAGTTGTGAATCGTCTTGCCGGCTGTAAGGCCGTAGTTTACATGAATGAGAAGATTGTCGACTTCCATAATTTTATCCGGATTAAATACATTTTTAAACTAGTGCACAAATAGGTAATTACTAATAGGTAAACCCCCGGGTTTCCCGGGTGGACTCTCCAAGTTTTACTTTTGCGGCATTCTGTTAAAGTCCTTTACGTGAACCGCCAAAGTATCACGTAAAGGAGATGTCTATGAAAGACTATGAAAGTTTAAA
>JAJPOQ010000118.1 GCA_021232515.1 Lentisphaeraceae bacterium | reverse complement strand
CCTCACTTTTTTGCCAATATTTTTATGGAAAATCCCCCAGACCCCCTGGAGGATAGAGAGTTAGAAAGAATAAAACTTACAGCTCTGACGGCTGACGTTTATTCATTCATAACTCTCTTATATAGCAATAGGCAAATAGTTGAGTATTTCCCCGCCAAACTGGCCACTGATCTGTGGACAATAGAGTGCCGGGTAAATTATTGAACTATTTACCGACTTCGTATATCTCTTTTATTTTCTCTGGGCTTAGAGCGTCCTTATAGACAAGTAAACCTGCTATGGATCCACCAAAAAAGTTATAAGGTTTCCCTTTAACAGAAACGGAACCTACGGTGAAGTCTGCACCCTCCTCTTTGCCATTGAAAATACCCTTTTTATACGTGAATGGATTTCTTCCTTCTGCTGCACTCAAAGTACCATTGTGATAAAGTTTGATCGATTCACCATCATAAGTTAAGGCGATGCACTCCCAAGAGTTACGTTTGAGGTCGGTCGCACTCGTTGCATAACTGATGCAAAAGCGCTCTCCGGGTGTAGGCCCACCAACTGCAGATATGTGTCCTTGAAACTTGTTCTTACTCGGAACTCTCTTCATAACTCTAAAGTCTGTTGCTGACGTCGCATTTGCAAAAAGGCAATACTGTCTTTTTTTTCTGGATTCATCCCACAAACCGGCTATAGCCTGCCATGGTTTTTTTGCAGATCTTTTAACCCAAGCGATGACAGTAACTTTTGCTTTAGGGCCATGAATATCGAGATCACCTATTTTATCTCGATTAATCTTGAACCATTGACCAACCTTTATGATCGCTGAACCATTGAAAGGGCCTTCTTTTGAATAAGTAATTTTCCCTGCTTGTTCATGCAGAACAAGGCTTTTATTATTTTTGGCAACTCTCGGTTGAGAAGCTTTTTCACTAAAGTCCCAAAAGGCTATTAAGTTCTCTTGAGGAAAAGCGGGAAGCGACTCTTCTCCATACGCTACACTTGAGCTAAAGCTTAAAAGGAGAAGAAGGAATATATTCGCCAGAATATTTCTGAGAGAAAAACAAGATTTTACACACACCATAGATTTCAAATAACCTTTACATTAAATTGCATGCACTTATCTACTTTCATTTCTGGAATTTGTCAACAAACTGACTCCTGATCAAGAAGAACAACTATAGTGTGAAACCCCACCTGCATTGAAGAACTCTTCTGGTTTTAAGCGGTAGTATTTATCTTCAATTTCTTGAGATTGCTCGTCATAAGGTGCACCAAGAACAGTTTGGAGCTCTTTGATCAATGAATAATCGCCCTGTGCAGCTTTTTGATAAGCTGGTACAATCAACCATTCGCGCCAGGTGTATTTCGGATTCACCTGCTTCATTTTTCAGACACGTCATCTAGATCACCACTTTTACTGACCAAGTCTCGCCAAGTTTTCAGCCAAACTTGCCATTTATCGTCGACCTCTTGAGAACTTTCTGTGTAGAAGCTCATTTTTAACGCCGACATATCCTCTGGAATATGAGAGAGTTCACGGAAGAATATAGTGTAATCGACATCTGAATAAGACATCAAATCCAGTAGCTACTGCGTTATGAAAACTAAAAGTAAATTGTGGTGATTTCATAAGAAATACACCACACTATCACTTTTTGCCTAATTAGGACTTGTAACCATTTAAAAGAAGAACTGGTACTTTCTTATCCTTAAGAAAATATAAAAAGTAAACTAAATAAAATTACGATACTGGCCGGGATAAACTTCATATTTCATTTAACACAAAATCTATTTTTGTTCGACTATTTACTCCCCTCGTTAAGTTTTAGCATTGAACACATTCATCTAAAAATAGTAAAAAAATACTATAGTTACATCTTGCCTTAATTTAATGATATGATATATCATTTATTAATATCATGTAATACTGGGAGCTAGGATTATTGAAAAAGCTAATTGTAAATCAAATCAGTAAAAGTTTTGAAAATAAAAATGTCTTAACGAATGTAACATTTTCAGTAGATTCTGGAGAGCTTTTTTGTCTCTTAGGTGGTAATGGAGCTGGCAAGAGTACCATGATAAAACTACTTCTTGGATTTCAAACTCCAGATAAGGGAAACATGAGGTTTGATAAATGGGATTTATCCTCAGAAAGTGAGCTCGTAAGAAAAGAAATATTCTACTTGCCTGAACAAGTAAATTTCTATCCGGAACTCTCAGCCATCGAAAACCTGAACTATTTATCCTGTTTGTCTAACTTAAATATCGACCAAAAGAGTATTCGACAAGCCTTAGAGGAAGTAGGTCTTAGTTCAATCGATCATAACTTACACTTAACCGACTTTTCGAAGGGTATGAGGCAAAAAGTAGCTTTAGCCTTTGCAAAATTAAAAAAGTCTCGCCTGCTACTTTTAGATGAACCAACTTCTGGCCTTGATCCAAGTTCAACAAGAGAATTCGTGTCTCTTATCGAAAGCCTTAAAAAGGATGGAGCCTGTGCAGTATTGGTCACCCATGACTTACGCTGTGCTCACATGCTTGCAGATGGTCTTGGAATCCTAAAAGATGGAATCCTTCACAACTCTTTAACCAAAAATGATTTATCTCTTGGTGAACTTGAGAAAAGTTATTTCGATTCAGTATTAAAATAAGGAAACTAATATGTTAGATCTCAAGTCTATTATACTGACTACTTTAGTTTTAAGTAGTACACTTGTCGCACAAGACAAAACAGCAGAAGCTGAAGCTCCAAAAGACGCAGTCATATCTGAAACAATAGTAGTTATAGGCGATCCAGAAGATGTTCCATTAACAGATACTGTAGGGTCTTTAGATGTCCTTACCGCCAAAGAAATAAAATATGAACATGTTGATGACACTCTGGAGCTTTTCAGTAAAATTCCAGGGGTATACTTGTCTCGATATAATCAAGGTGTCATCAATACTGATATTGCCATTCGAGGTTTTGCTGGAGATGGTTCATCTCCTCATGGTAAGCTTTTAATTGATGGCATACCATCAAATTACCACAATGGTTATAATGAGCTTGATCAACTATTCCCATTTAACATTTCTTCGATTGCAGTTTTTAAGGGTACTAGTGACCCTCGCTATGGTCTTAATAATGTTGCAGGTAACTATAATGTCAGTACAAGACAAGATGAAGCCAGAGAAATAGAGATGACTCTAGGCAGTTTTAATACTCAAGAGCTTCAAGGCTATTGGGGTATAGTAGATGATAACTTTAAGCACAGCTATACTGCAGGTATACGTGACAATGAAGGTTACCGTGACAATACTGATTTAACGAAATATGCTCTATCTGGAAGTTGGCAATGGGACTTTAACGAGTCAACTAACCTAAGATTTATTGCAAGACATGCTCACTATGATGGAGATGCTCCGGGCTATCTTGACAAGCAAACTGCTAGTGATCATCCAAAGAGATCTGAAGACTATGCTAACCAAGATGGTGGAGAGAAAGAAACAACCCATTTTAGCTTACACTGGACTCAAGGATTGAGTGATGACTTGGATTGGAAATTAAAATTGTATTGGCAACGGTATGAACGTGAACGTTGGGTTCGCTTTAGTGAAGCTGGCTCGCTTCAAAACCGCTATGATGAGCAAGATCACATGGGAGTTATCTCTACTCTTGATTGGTATTTAAATGACGATTGGACTTTGACTTGGGGTCTCGACTATGAATACCAAGATGTTCTTGAGCAAAGATTCGCAACGATAGGAAACACTAGAACTCGAGGTACTGCTACCCGTGATCGAGAATATGATTTTGGTGTACTAGGTAACTACCTTAAAATAGCACACAGGTTTAGTGAGAAGTTTCGCTGGAATGCCGCTATCAGAGTAGACAAAATTTACGGTGACTTTGAAGATGAGATGACTGGTCAAGATCGCGACATTTACGATTTCGGGATGATTGTCCAACCTAAGTTAAATCTCCTGTACAGCTTAACTAACTCAACATTATTATTTGCAAATGCAGGCCGTAGTTTCCAACATCCATTTGGCGCTTCAGCCTATACTGCTGGTGATCGCTCGGATCGAGATGTATCCATAAATGATGGTTGGGAAGCAGGAATGCAGTGGAATTATAAAACTGACTTTACTGTTAGACTTTCTTATTGGCAACAAAAAGCAAGTGATGAGTATGTAACTGTGGATGGAGATCAGAAAAACGTTGGTGAGACTTTCAGAGATGGTATTGACTTGTCATTTAGTGGCCAGATCAATGAAAAATGGTCATACTGGGGTAGCTACACCTACATTAATTCTGAAATTAAAAAGACCTCCGATACTGCCGCAGATACAGAAGGTAATGAACTACGCAGTATTCCTGACTTCACAGCTTCTCTAGGAGTAGGTTATAATTGGACTAAAAAACTGACAACAAGACTGTTTTTTGACCTTCAAGGAGATTACTACGTAAACGAAGCGAATGAAGGCGGAAAGTTTGGCGATTTCGCTATTTTAAACTTTAGTGCCGATTACGATCTCGGTTGGGGAACAGTTAAACTGCAAGTAAATAACTTAACTGATGAACAAAATGAGTATGTTTATGACTTCAGTTCAGATGCGTCTAGTACAATACACTCGCCCGGAGATGGTATCAACGGAAGTGTCTCTCTAAATATTCCATTTTAGAAAGCAGTATAAACTTATAATGATGAAATTTTTCTATTTTGAACTGCTGCGTCATAGACGCAGTAAATTCCAATTATTATTGGTGGGGGCTTTGTGTGTAATATTTGCGTGTTCAATTTTCATTCATTGGTCCCAACAGAATATCTTGGAAGAATCTCAGCATTATTGGAAAGAGAAAAATGATGAGCTGTGGCTGGGCCAACCTGATCGGCACCCACATAGAGTTTCTCACTATGGGTATGTGGCCATTCGGCCATTATCCGCCTTAAGTTTCATTGACTCAGGCGTTGAGCCATATGCTGGTAATTACTTATTTCTGGAAGCTCACAAACAAAATAGTAGCTCTATTCAAAGCTCTCCTATATCACCACTAACCTTGAGATTAGGCTTTCCATCAGTATCTAATTTATTTTTATTGATCTGGCCACTTCTTATAATTTTCCTTGGATATGGCTCATTTAGTCATGATTGGGATACAGGTCGTCTCATGTGGGCAGCAAGTATGGGAGGGAGACTAAAAGATCTCTTTTTTAGTAAGTTCGCAGTCTTTATGCTTTACACAATCATACTCTTGTTAGTTACATTTTTCATCAGTGCATCTTTGTTGTGGATAAATAAGGGCTTTAACTCAGGATTACTTTTAGATCTATTTTTAATGATGCTTACATTCGGCCTTTACAGTGCTATATGGATTAGTATTATCCTTCTCATTTCATACTATTCTCAAAGCGGCTTACAGAGTCTAGGGCGATTACTTATAGTTTGGGTTAGTTTATTGATTGTCTTGCCAAAACTTTCTATCGAATTAACAAAATGGAAATATCAAACACCCAAAAGAGCTGTTTTTGATTCTGTAATAGATAAAGAAGTTCATTCCATTGGAGATGCTCACAACCCTGATGATCCTTACTTCTCTAAATTTAAACAGCAAACTTTAGATCATCACAAGGTCAAAAAAGTAGAGGATTTACCAATAAACTGGAATGGTGTAGTCATGGCTGAAGGAGAACGCATAACGAGTGAAATATTTCAAAAACACTATCAAAACCTAAGTAAAAATTTTGACTCCCAAGATGAATTTTATTCTAGGTTTGGTTTTATTACTCCTTATATTTCATTTAGAAAATTAATACTAACTTTTTCTTGTACTGATCGTAAAACAGCAGAAGAGTTTGAGTCCATATCCGAAAATTTCCGTTACGATCTAATTAGCAAATTAAACTCTTTACATAGTCATGAGATTAATCATAATGATGATCGAGGGCAAAAGCTTTCATCGGCATTCTGGAAAGAAATACCTCTATTAGCCTATTCCATTCAAAGAAAAGCAGTAGAACTAGCAACTCTTTTACCGATATTATTATGGTTGATATTTATAGTCCTAGTTATGTACTTCTTTAACAAAAAAAAGATCGTATGAAAAAAATATTTTGGGCAGAACTTCGTCTACTTATAAAAAACAGCACCGCTTTATGGCTGTTCATTACTTACTTGTCACTTTCATTAATTGTTTTAGTTGTCGGCAAACAAAGATATAACCATGAACTACAAGCTTATGAAAAATTAGAAATTAAGTATAATCAAGATGTAAAAAAATGGATGGAGAAAAAAAATAATGCCTCTCCTGGTTATATTGCCTACTACCTAGCCCAACCAGCTTTTTTCACTCCTTCTCCTTGGTCAATTCTCTTTCCCGGGGAGAGGTTTGAAAAGCTAAATCTACAAAGAGTTCGGCAATTATCCGTTCATGGCCAGATTCACGGAAATCCAATTCGTAATTTAGAGCACTCCCTTATAGGACATTTAGACTTCAGTCTACTCTGGTTGTACATATTACCATTAATGATAGGTATAATTACTGTAACCTGTATAGCTGAGGAAAAACGACTGGGCCGTTGGTTACTTCTAAGTTCCATTGCATCTACGAAAAAAATCATCCTCAATAGAATGATAGTAAAATTTTTAATTATTTCGTGTATTCATCTATGCGTTTTATTCATAGCTCAAAGTACTCTACCGCTACCATTTGATATAACTTTTATAAAAATAACTAGTATCTTAACCTGTTATACTCTGTTATGGTTTCTTATCTCTGCAATAGTCGCCTTTTTACACTTAAATGCCCGTCAAAGTATTCTGATATTTACAATAATCTGGATAAGCTTTTCATGGTTAATACCATCCCTCCATTACATCTCCAAAATGAATTCTGACGCTTATAATACCGGTATCGAATTTTTATTAGATCAAAGGCAGCTGATGAACGATAGCTGGGATAGAGACAAGAAGTCGGATCTTGCAGAATTTTTGAATCAACATCCGAAATGGCAAAAAACAGACCCACTTGGAGAGAAATTTGATTGGAAATGGTACTATGCGATGCAAAAAAATAGTGATAACAAAGTTAAAAAAAGAGTAGAGAAGTACTTTTCTCAAATGGTAAATACAGACTCTTTGTGGTCTTATTTATCTCCAAATCTAGTTACTCAAAGTGTACTTGAGGATTTAGCTGACACATCAGCCAGTGACTACCAATTGTATCTACAAGCTCTGGTTAATTGGCATGGTGACAATCAAGAGTTTTGGTTCCCTTATTTTTTCTTTAAAAAAGAATATAAATCTGAAGTTTTAGAAGATTTGTCGCCATTTATTTTTCATCCGACGAATAAGCCTTTTTTAAAAGTAGCGATATATTGGCTTTTAATGTTTCTATTAACTACTTTTCTCTTGTACATTATTGTTTTTATGAGAGGAAAAGCTTTAGTAAACAAAAAACTGAACTCTTTTTAGTTTTAGAATCAAACATACTATGGATCTAATACCTAGTGATCGACTTTGAAAAAGTTATAGAAACCGCTGAAGTAAAATGTAAAGAACAAGGTGGACGTTTTACTCTTAAAAGGAAAAGGATCTTTTCAAAATTAATCACTGCAGAGAAAGCTCTTTCTCCTTATGAATTAGCCGACAGCTACCATAATGAGTTTGGGACAAAGATGCCCGTAATGTCAATTTACAGGATTCTGGACTTTTTAGAGGGGATGAAGCTCGTACACAAAATCAACTCTATAAATAAGTACCTCGCCTGCTCTCATATTCTTTGCTCTCACCAACATAAAAGTCCACAATTTTTAATTTGCAGAAATTGCCAAAAGTGTGAAGAGCTTTACTTAAAAAAGCCATTATTAAGTGAGCTACAATCAGAGGTTCAAAGTTCCGGATTTCAACTTACTACTAGTTACACTGAGATTTCATGCCTTTGCAATGAATGTTCAAGCAAAGTCTTTCTAGCCAAATAGTTAGGACGGTCGCATAAAATTACTTAAGTGGCTAAAACACATTAGGCAATATCGGGCCAGGTAAAGTACTAAAGTATGGTATTGCGGCCTCCCCTAATCTACAAGCAGCTCAAAAAGCTGCTTATAGTAAATGTTTTAATAATTGAGAAGCTTTATCCCAGATCAAGAAGAACAACTGTAGTGTGAAACCCCACCTGCATTGAAGAACTCTTCTGGTTTTAAGCGATAGTATTTATCTTCAATTGCTTGAGATTGCTCGTCATAAGGTGCACCAAGAGCAGTTTGTAGCTCTTTGATCAATGAATAATCGCCCTGTCCAGCTTTTTGATAAGCTGGTACAATCAACCATTCGCGCCATGTGTATTTAGGATTCACCTGCTTCATTTTTTCAGACACGGCATCTAGATCACCACTTTTACTGACCAAGTCTCGCCAAGTTTTCAGCCAAACTTGCCATTTATCGTCGACCTCTTGAGAACTTTCTGTATAGAAGCTCATTTTTAACGCCGACATATCCTCTGGAATATGAGAGAGTTCACGGAAAAATATGGTGTAATCGACATCTGAATAAGACATCAAATCCAGTAATTCTTCCCACAAATCTTGATTAAATTCAGCTAAACCAAGTTTTGAAGTCCATACTTCAGCACATTGCTTTTGCATCTCTTCTGCAAAGTCTTGGCGGATTTCATCCAGTCGCTCTAAAGCGTCTGCATCATCTTCAAGAAGTGGGCGAATTGCCGTCCAGAACATGTGATAGTTTGCTTCAGCTGCTTTAGGCTGATTAAAGAATGAAAAGTGGTTTCCACCTCCCGTCCAAGGTTGGAACTTTGGATCAAAACTTTCACAAAAACCGAATGGTCCATAATCAAGGGTGTATCCGCCTGCCGCACAATTGTCACTATTAAAGTTGCCCTGGCAATATCCTACCCGAAGCCAATTAGCGACTAAACTTATAAGACGTTGACGAAATAATCTAGCTAGCTCAATTACTTGCTCTGTAAAAGGTTGCTTTTGATCTATCTCCTCTTTGTACTCTCTTTCAATCAAATGCTCGACTATCATACGTAGCTCTTCAAAAGCATTCTCATGAGTCTGGTTTCGCGTCCGGCGTGCAAAGAGTTCGAGCTGACCAACGCGCAAAAATGAAGGTGCTACACGTGTAGAAATAGCCACTGGATTATCAACCATAATATCCGGATTGGCTAAGCAGGAACCCTCTGAGTACCAAGGACGACCTACAGTCTCAGACTTGGATACATATAAAGTCAAAGAGCGCGATGTAGGGACTCCTAAAGCATGCATGAATTCCTGAGCAAGAAACTCACGTACACTAGAACGTAAAACAGCTCGACCATCGGCTCCACGACAATAAGGTGTTGGGCCACCGCCCTTTAGTTGCATCTCCCAACGCTTACCATTGAGTACTGCTTCCACTACAGATATAGCCCGACCATCACCGTATCCATTCCCAGTTCGAAATGGACATTGCTGGGTATACTCTGTACCGTAAATCGACAAGGCATAACCTGTGGCCCAGCCAAATTGGTTCATAGGAGCGCTCGCTGCTGATAGATCTCCGGAAAATATACGACCAAACTCTTCATTTAGAACTAACTCATCACTAAGCCCAAGTTCATCAAAAAATGTACTGCTGTGAGTTATGTACTCTGGGTCTGCAAGTGGCGTTGGCTTAACGGGGACATAGTGTCCCGAAAATACCTGCCTTGGTTGATGATCATGACCATCCAACTTCGCTTGTGGGTCTGCGTTCAAATTATCCATCAGTGAATAATCTACCGACTGTTTGAACTCGTCGAAACTGGTAAGGTAACTTTTAGATGGGCCTTTCATCATTGATTCTCTTTTTTGTTCAAACTAGGTGGATAATAATTTTTTACAAAAAAGACAGCTCGAAGAACTGCCTAGATTAAAGATGAACTTATTTATGGCTTATTTCGGAAAGCTTCAGTGGAAATTCTTTAAGGACTTTACCATCTTGATTGACTGCTTTGAAAGTGACTACTGGATCTTTTTGAGTGGTATCAAAGTCTAATTGCCCCCAGAAACACTCCATCTTGTTGGAGTATGACCACAAAGCCTCTTTTCTAGGTTTATGGCTATGCTCATTCGTCATTTTCGCACTTAGAAATTCAAATAAAGGATAACCCTTTTTGCGATCTGTCTTCCAGATGTCTGTTCTATGACGGTCACCTGAAACGAGGACAACGCCATCAATCTTTTCTTTATTGATTAAATCAAAGATTTCATCTCGTTCTTTTTGAAATGGCGACTTTGGTCCCGCCCAAGAGTCGTAGCCACCTTTATCTGCAGCGGCATGCCACATAGTTCCTGAAGCAAGGACTTTAAACTTGGCGGTCGATTTTTTCAGAGCATTGAGCAACCACTTTTTCTGAGTCTCACCAAGCATAGTGTGAGCTTTCTTTTCTTTATCTTTTTTACTACTGCTTGGTCCATACCTGTAAAAGCGACCATCAGTCATAAAGACTTCCACATCGCCAATTCTAAAGTTGAAGTAAGTACCAGGATTCTCTGGTTGCTGACCGTTGAATGGGTTGTTCCAGTTTTGTTCAAAAACCTTAAAGTTAGGCATTTTATAAGGCGTCGTATTTAGACCATATCCACCTTCAGAGTCATTATCGTACATGTCATGATCATCCCAGATCGCATAGATGCCGCTACTGGCAATTATTTCACGATACTCCTGACGAAGCATACGGCGATAGTAATGAAGTCTCTGTACATTTTGATACTTCGGCACATCAATATAAAGGTTGTCGCCAAGCCCTAAGTAAGCCATAGGTCTTTGCTTTGCCATAACTCGCCAGATCCCTTCCTTCTTTGGTTGATACCTAGCACCTGATCCAAACGCAATAGAAAATTTTGCCTGTTGACCTTTTGCTGGTGCCGTTCTTAAACGAAAGTGATCTTTTGAGATCTCTTTTCCATTTAAAATAATTGAGTATTTATAGTCGGTAAAAGGCTTCAAACCTTCAATAAGAGCAGTCCCTGTAAAGTCTGTTGCTTCACTAGTAGTCACTGGTTTAGATAAAATATCATTTATTTTTACTTGGAAAGTCGCTGCTCCAGCACTTCGAATCCATACTTTTGCAGAGTTTGATGCTATAGCACCTAACATCGGCCCATTAAACAATTGAAGATCATGTTTTTTCACTAAGGCTTGGAACTTTGGCTCCTTCATAAGCTGAACTATGCCGCCCTCTTTGCCAAAGCGACCTTTAAGTTTATTGCCTCTCAAAGCGTCGATCATGTATGGGTCTAGATCCAACATAACTGGGTCTGTTTCACCTTTAGTCACTGGCTCTTTTGCCGCCACACTAGCCATAATAAAAAACAGGACACTCAACACACTAAAAAACTTCATAACATCTCCAAAGATTGCATAGAATAAAAACACACTACTAATACTCCTAAACTTTCAAGAAATTGACTAAGCTTTTTAAAGTTTACAGAAATTCTTTAAGCCTTTTCATAAAGAATTTTGAAAAGGCTTTATTGAATCAGCCATTTTCTAAATATGATGCTTAATCATGGGTAAATAATATTTTAGAAAATCCTACTATCTATAGCTGGACATTTTACAAGAAACGAGTTGTTTATGCCATCTAAAAATATTTCACCAAATTACACACAAAACGGGTCTTCAAATGAGCGAAGAGAAAGAAAAAAAGAAAATGGCTCTCTCTACCAAAATCTTTATTGGCTTGGGTTTAGGTCTCGTCGTGGGTTTATTTTTTGGTGAAAAAGCCGCATAACTTTCATACGTTGGCATGGGATTTATCAAAATCCTTAAGATGACCATCCTGCCTTAAATCATGGTTTCTATAATAAAAGGCATAGGTAGCCTCTCTGCTGATCAAGCCAAAAGCCTAGCAGTCAGAGGTGGTGCTGCCATCTTTCTTCTCTGGTCAATTTGTGCTGGCTTAATTCTACTCATACCACTTGTTTACCCTTCTTTAAAATCAGCTTCTTTCTTTAGTGCAAGTCAAGTGAGTGCTCCCAAAGAGATAAACTACTTCGACCTGTACATCCCATCTAACCCGTTTTTCTCACTTTCGTCATCTGCAGTCCCTGCTGTTGTTATCTTTAGTTTGGCCATAGGTGTTGCACTTATGACTATTAAAAACAAAGATGTTTTCATGGAGAATCTAAATGTCCTCAACGATGCAATCGGCAAACTAACAAAGTCTCTTGTTCAACTTTCTCCAATAGGTGTTTTTGCAATAACGGCGAATGCTGCAGGCACTATTTCTGTAGATGAAATACAACGGTTACAAGTTTATCTCATCACCTATGTGGCTTCCTGCTTACTTCTGACCTTTGCCATACTTCCCGGTGTTATCTGTGCTATAACTGGCTACAAGTGCAAAGACGTTATGAGCTTTATAAAAGATCCCCCTTATCACTGCATTAACTCTAGACAACCTCTTTATCGTCCTGCCTCTACTTTCTGAAGGAGTTAAAAAGATACTAGAAAAACATCAGCAACTCAGTGAAGAAAATGACGAACTTGCAGATGTACTCATCCCACTTTCATTCAACTTTCCAAGTTTAGCTAAAATGCTCAATCTTCTTTTTATTCTATTTGCTGGTTGGTTTGTCAACTCCGAAATTTCCATAATCGAATACCCCATGTTTATCATATCTGGACTTCTGAGTAGTTTTGGATCTTCAAGTTTGTCTGTCCCATTTATGCTGAACAGTTACCAGATCCCTGAAGATATGTTCCAGCTTTTCATGCTCTCTGGTATCGTCAATGGCCGATTTGGTACTTTAGTCGCTTCTATGCACCTCATTTCTCTAACCCTTATCGCCATTCACTTCATGACAAATGGGATGAAAATAAATATCAAAAAATTGGTGACGGCAAACTTTATTCCAATCGGTATAGTTGCGGGGTTACTCTTGTGTATGAAGCTCTATTTTGCCTATGCGATCAACCAACCATATGATAATAGAAGCATGCTTTCGAATCTTATTGTACAAAAAAAAGTAGAACATAAGATACACCTTTCAGTGCCTAAAATTGATAAAGAGGATTATGAGATCCCACTATTAGACAGGATC
The DNA here is from genome assembly GCA_021232515.1 of Lentisphaeraceae bacterium. GTDB lineage: Bacteria > Verrucomicrobiota > Lentisphaeria > Lentisphaerales > Lentisphaeraceae > JAKVBD01. The sequence goes on along the minus strand of JAJPOQ010000118.1, from coordinate 10,859 downwards.
CTTGAACGTGGTTTTATCCGCATCGGCTACAAGAAACAAAATCTTCCTTTTACATACCTGAATAATACTACAAAAACGATACAGGGTTTTGATGTCCAATATGCTCATGAATTAGCTGAGTCTATGAACTGCCAAATTGAATTCATACCATTTAATAATGATAACATGGATAAGTTGCTCAATAACGGTACGATTGATATGGCCATGTCCGGTCTTGCATTTGTTCCTCAACTCCGTAAAAACATTCTTTTTTCTAACCCTGTAATTGAACTAAACCTGTCATTACTTGTTAAGGACTTCAGGAAAAAAGAATTTTCAGATCCAAAGAACATACAATCTAAAAACTACAAGTTTGCTGCCTTTGAAGACAATCCTTTTATGGAAAGGTTTAGGCAAAAAAGAAGAAACATTGATTTTTCAATAACAGGAAAACCGGAAGATTTCTTCTCTAAAAATTCTAACTTTGATGGGCTTCTTATATCTGGAGAAGCTGGTAGTGCTTGGACTCTTTATTATCCAGGTTACAGCGTTATCATCCCGAAACCATCAATATATGGGTACGCTGAAGCTTATGCTGTTTCTGGTCACAATGCCGACTTTTTAAGCTTCATAAATCAATGGCTCAAAATGCAAGAAATAAACGGTTTCAAAAAAGAAAACTATGACTTCTGGATTCTTGGGCAAGGTTCTCAAGAAGAAGCCAGTCGATGGAGTATCGGTAAAGACGTCCTCCAACTATGGAAAGACTAAATTCTTGTTTTTACTGTGATGATTAAAATTCTCAAAGCTGTATATTACGAATCAAATACCTCCAAACCAATGAATACTAATAAATTGAATTCTTCTAACCCTTGATTTTGTTCACACTTACAGTTAATTCATGCTATTAATTTGTAATTTGTAGGTATTCCTAATGTATAGACTGTTTCTAGTTCTTTTTGTTTTATTGATTTCATCTTGCTCAACCATGCGCTCAGACTTTAAGATAGATGCAGCATATAATTTTAGTTCCGCCAAAAGTTTTTCATGGACCGACCCGGCCCTAAAGTCTTCCGTTGAAGGTATGGACAAACAAATGTTCCAGCTCGTCAAAAAAACTGTTAAAGAATCAGTAACAAATAGTTTAAATGCAAGAGGATATTCCGAGAAGATATCTGGTGGCGACTTAATTGTTCACGTCGACCTTAGTACTTACAGCAAAACAGCAGTCAACAGGGTTCAGCTGGAAGATGATTACCTAGATAGGGTTCAGCTGGAAGATGATTACTTAGAAGGCGACAACAGCCTAGACATAAAGAGAGCTCAATTGAAGGTCACAATCAAAGATGCTGCCACCAAAGCAGTCGTCTATGAATCTGAAGTTAGTGACCTTCTAACTAAAAAAAGAGACAATATGATTAAGGTACGTCAACTTACTTTCTACATGATGAAAAACTTACCTAAGAATTAACGGCTTATTAGGAACCTCTCTGTGAATACCGTGAAATGCATCTTAGTAGCTTTAGCTTCATTATGCAGCTTTTCTTGCCAAACCATCATAGTCCCTGAAAACACTGTCTCTACTACACTAAACACCAACTTTGCAATTGAAGAGTTTAATTCGGCAGGAGTCTTACCTAAGTCACTTTCAATAGACAAAGCCAAAAAATTGGCTTTGAAAAACAATCCAACTTTAGAAGCTGCTGGTCAAAGAATTTTAAAAGCAAAAGCGGTGATTGAACAAGCTAAAGCGTTGTATTATCCAACAGTCACTGCAGCTGCTGGTGCCATACATCAACATCATTCCCCTCAAGGTTTAAATAATCTAAGCACTGAGTCATATGAAAACTACAGTGCTCAATTGAATACTCAATGGCTTATTTTTGATGGTTTTGCAAGGAAGTACAAACTATTATCAGCTAGGTACAATGAACTTTCCACTAGGGAATCTTATAAAGATACTCAAAGACTATTAATTGACGCAGTATCACAAGCCTTCTATGAAACAATTCTTGCAGCGAAGCAGATGGAGATCAATAAAGAGATACAAGAAATAAATGAAGATTTCCTAAAAGACACTACGGTCAAAGAGGAAGCTGGAGCTTCTACCAAGACTGAGGTCAACAACTTTATAGTCAACAAGAACGATTCCTACATAGCCTACTTGCAAGCCAAAAACTCTTTCCAAACTTCAAAGCTAGTACTCATAGAACTTTTAGGTCTGCCAGAAGCAGATACCGAGTCATTTACTACCATCTACAAAAGCTCAAAAATAAACGTGCCGAAGTATAAAACTGCTATGGGTATAGCCTTAAATAATCGTCCAGACCTAAGAGCACTGCAAGCTAGTATTCTTTCATCTGAAGCTCAAGTAAACGAAGCTGAGGGCGAGTACTACCCTAGGGTTTTTCTAGAAGGAAGCTACGGTGCTTCATCTTTCAATGAAGCCAACTTTGAAGAAAGCGATCGCAACTCATACTATGGCATCGCCATGAACTGGGATCTTTTCACTGGCAATTCAACAGCTGCTTTAATAATGCAACGAACTGCTGAAAAAGAAGAAAACCTTAAACTACTAAAATCTCAATGGTTTGAAGTTATCAGCCAAATAAGACAACAGCGTAATTCACTCATCAATGCGATTGAGAGACAAGAAGTACAAACCCAGTCTGCTGACCTCAATAAAAGCATATACGAAGATACCAAAGAAATCTACGAAAATGGTGCCACCACTATTACTAGAGTGAATGAAGTCTTAACAAACTATAGTATTTCTCGTCTAAGCCAAGTTCAATTTGAAATAGAGACGCTTAGACGTAAAGACTTGCTAAATGCCTTAATGGGCATAAACAACAAGTAATCATCCAATCTCCCAATTAAATTTAGAACTAAATGGTCTTTAAAATGATATACAAACTACTCTTTATATTGCTGATAATTAGCTCCTTCACATCCTGTAAAAAACCAGTGGTTCAGCGTAAAGCACCACCCGCGCCTGAAGTATTAGTCACAACCGTTGTTACCAAGGGCTTAAAGGATTCTCAAACTATAATTGGTAAAACAAAAGCTTTTGCAAATGTTGATATTCAGGCAAAAGTAGAAGGCTATATTACTGAAGTATTATTTAAAGATGGCGGAGCTGTCAAAGAAGGACAGGTTCTCATCAAAATTGACCCTCGACCTTACCAAGCTTTAGTACAAGAAGCCGAAGCAAAACTACTTCAAAATAAAGCATCGATGATTGAAACTAAATCAAAGTATGAACGCACACAAACTCTTCACAAAAAAAATGCCGTTTCTGACCAGGACCTAGATAACGCTCAAAGTGCTTTTAAAGCGGCAGAAGCTGCAATTGAAGTCGCAAAAGCTGAATTATCTTACGCCAAGTTAAATCTTGACTACACTATCATAAAAGCCCCCATGGATGGCCGCATGGCACTTGGCCATATTAGTAAAGGTAACTATGTAACTCCTAGCACTGGAGCTCTTACAAACCTCGTTAGTCTTAAACCAACTTATGTAGAAGTCGACATCAACGAAAAACTCGCCATGACATCTATGATGAAAAATCTCAAAGAAGGTGAAAATCTTCTGCAAATCAAGAAAGATCAAGTATGGGACTACAATATAGAACTCTCAAATGGTGTAGAGTACAAGTACCCTGGTACTCTTGACGCTTTTGACAACCAAGTTAACTCTACAACTGGTACACTTAAGGTTCGTTTGAAGTTTCCTAATCCAGACTTTTTACTTTCACCAAACCAATACGTCAATCTCAAAATATCTAGCAAAACAAAAGTTCCACGACTTATCATTCCTCAATCCGCTGTTATGTCTGACCAAACTGGTGACTATATTTACTCGGTAAATGAGACTAACAACGTTGTGCGTATGCCAATTATTCTTGGAAAAAAGATTGGCACTTCGGCTATAGTTGAAAAAGGACTTGAAGGCGGAGAGACTATCATCTTTCAAGGAACTCAGAAAGTTAGACCTGGTGCTCTAGTTGTACCCAAGACAGTAGATAAACCGACAAAAAAAACTGACAGCGAATAAGGTAAAAAAATGTTTAGTGAATTCTTCATTAACCGACCGAAATTTGCTTTTGTTATTTCGATCGTTATAACTCTTGCAGGTCTGGTCGCCATCCTAACTTTACCCGTCGCTCAGTACCCAGAAATAACCCCTCCACAAGTAGAAATAACCGCAAATTTCCCAGGCGCTAGTGCTGTGGATGTTGAGAACTCAGTCATATCTCCATTAGAGACCCAAATAAATGGTGTCAAAGATATGCTTTATATGGACTCAAAGAGTTCTAATGATGGTTCTGCAACCATTACTGTTACCTTTGACATAGGCACAAGCGGCGATATAAACACGGTTAATGTTCAAAACCGAGTGTCGATTGCCACTGCCTCCCTTCCTGAAGAAGTGAAGCGTCAGGGTGTAACAGTCAAAGAAAAATCTAGTAACATGCTGATGGTAGTAAACCTTTACTCTCCTGACGGAACTTATGATGGTGACTTCCTCAGCAACTATACATCTATAAATGTTACTGATAACATACTACGTATTCCCGGCGTCGGCGATGCAAAAATGATGGGTGGTTACGACTACGCCATGAGGATTTGGCTAGATCCAGAAAGAATGGCAAGCTTAAGCTTGACTCCAAGCGATGTTATAAGTGCTGTTCAAGCTCAAAATGTTCAAGTAGCAGCAGGGACTATTGGTTCTCCACCTTTAGAATCAGATCAGCAGTTTCAATACACTGTGACTACAACTGGTCGCCTGTCGGACATAGATGAATTTAAAAAAATTGTAATACGCTCCAATAATGACTCATCTAAAATCATACTTTCAGATATCGCTAGAGTTGAACTTGGTGTTGAAAACTACTCTAGCTTTGGTTCATTAAACGGCAAACCAGGAGTCCTACTTGCAGTTTACCAACTTGCAGATGCGAACGGTCTAGACGTAGCAGAAAATTGTCGAATTTTAATGGATAGACTACAAACAAGCTTTCCAAGTGACGTCAAGTATGAAATACTCTATGATACTACAAAATTCATAAAAGCATCAATTGACGAGGTGATTGAGACTCTTTTTGTTGCCGTACTACTGGTCATATTAGTAGTTTTTATTTTCCTTCAAGACTGGCGTTCAACGCTCATCCCTACAGTTGCTATACCTGTATCACTGATTGGTACATTTGCAGTCATGTACGCTCTAGGCTACACCATAAATACGATCTCACTTTTTGGTCTCATACTAGCAATCGGTGTAGTAGTAGACGACGCTATAGTTGTACTTGAAAATGTCAAACGACTTATGGCTGAAGAAGGATTAGACCCTAAAGCAGCTACTCGCAAAACCATGAAACAGGTAAGTGGTCCTGTTGTGGCTACAACCTTAGTTCTTCTAGCGACTTTCATACCAGTCACTTTATTACCTGGTATCTCCGGTCGTATATACAACCAGTTTGCAGTAACCATTGCCATTTCAGTTCTTATTTCAAGTCTAAATGCATTGACTCTAAGCCCAGCTCTGTGTGCATGCTTTTTGACCAATAAAGAAAGTAAGCCATTCTTTTTCTTTAGGTGGTTCAACAGTTTCTTTGACTGGGCAACTGAGCGCTATGGCAGCATTGTCAGTTTTCTTCTCAGGAAAGCCATCATCGTCATACTACTTATTGCAGGTGTCTTCGTGGGAACTGGCTGGTTATTTCAAAATGTTCCTACTAGTTTCGTTCCAAGCGAAGACGACGGGGCAATTCTTGCTGATATACAGTTACCTGATGGAGCGTCATTGAATAGAACTAAAGAAGTCGTTTCTAAAGCAGAAGAGTTAATTAGAAAAACTGAAGGAGTAGCTGACGTTATGTCCGTAACTGGCTTCAGTATGCTCAAGGGCAGCAACTCGTCAAACTCTGCCTTTTTGATTATAGTACTAGAAGAATGGGCAAAAAGACCTGGTGTAGAGATGAACTCATTTTCTATTTTGCGCAAAATGGGAGCGACGCTATCCAAAATACCTCAAGGAAGGGTTCTGCCATTTACCATGCCACCCATCCCTGGTGTTGGTTCAACAGGTGGCTTTGAATTCATTGTTCAGGACAGCCTAAGCCGACCACCGGCTGAGTTTGCGAAGTCTGTAAACTCATTGATTATGAAAGCAAATCAATCCCCTGAACTTGATAGAGTCTATACCACATTCAGAGCAAACATACCGCAAATACATATTGACCTAAATAGAGAAAAAGCCCTACAGTTAGGTGTTTCTCTGAGTGAGATCTTCCAAACTTTGCAGGCACAGCTAGGTTCCTTTTATATAAATGATTTTAACATCTTTGGTAAAGTCTACAAAGTTAAAATTCAAGCATCCGCGGAACATAGAAAAGACCTTTCGGATATAAAGAAACTATACGTTAGAAACAAAACTGGTGAGATGATTCCCATGTCCACGCTCTGTTCTCTTTCATGGAAGTATGGCCCTGACATAATAAACCGCTACAATGCCTATAGATCGATAAAAGTTAGTGGCAATCCAGCTCCTGGGTACAGCTCTTCTCAAGCAATGGTCGCTATGGAAAAACTTGCAAAAGATACTCTACCTCAAACGATGATGACCGAGTGGACCGGTATGTCTTACCAAGAAAGACTTGCGGGTAGTTTGATGATTTATATTTTTATTGCAGCGTTAGTGTTCATTTACCTGTTCCTTGTAGCTCAATATGAGAGTTGGCTCATACCTATTTCTGTTATTCTTTCTGTTCCACTTGCAATCATGGGAGCCTTAGCAGCAATATACTTCGTTGGTATTCCCAATGGTATATATGTTCAAGTTGGACTTATCCTACTCTTCGGCATTTCGGCTAAAACAGCCATTCTAATTGTCGAGTTTGCAAAAGAAAACCGAGAACAAGAAGGAAAGTCTATAAATGAGGCTGCTCTGTTTGCTGCAAAAACAAGATTTCGAGCTGTTATGATGACCGCTCTATCCTTCATACTGGGCATACTCCCACTAGTAATAGCAACAGGAGCCGGCGCTTCAAGTAGACGTTCACTAGGTACTGCTGTATTTGGCGGTATGTTTATGGCAGCTATCGTAGGGACAGTCTTTATACCATCTTTCTTTCAGATAATTCAACACACAAGAGAGTGGGGTAAAAAACTGCTCTCTGGAAATAAGTCGTGACCTAACAATCTGAGCTACTATACCTTAAATGCGTGTAGTAGCTCTTAAAAATTATAGGGCCCCAGATGCTACAAAAAATATTTTTGCTCTTACTGATTCTTATCCCCACACTCACAGCCCAAGAAACTGCTGTGCTAAAGTGGCCTCGAGTCTATGAAGTCCCCGGAGCTAAACTCACCGTCCATCAACCTCAGATTGACGAATGGAAGAACTACAAAACCCTTTTTGCGAAATCTGCCATCATGGTGGATTTAAATGGCTTAGGGAAACCTACTTTTGGCGCACTTTACTTTAACGTTGAGACACGACTAAATGTCGAAAAGAGACTATCCGCCTTAGAGAATCTTAAAATCACTAAGATCTTCTTTCCCGATACAGATGCAGATATCGTCAAAAAGTGTACAGATGCTACTAAAAAAGCTCTTTCGAACCGCAAAAGCATCGTTGTCTCGATGGACCGCATCGTCGAGCTTGTTGAAGAATCGAAAGATCTCCAGAAAAACGTCAAAGTTAGCTATGAAGCGCCGACAATATTCTACTCAGAGAAAGATGCTATCCTTATTAATTTCCTTGGAAAGCCAAAGTTTGAGAAACTAGGGAAATCAGGATTAGAACACTGCATAAATACAAACTGGGACTTACTCTACGATCCTGAAGTAAAAGAGTACTACCTTTTCCACGGTGCTAGTTGGTTAAAAACCAAAGCCTTAAAGAATAGCAGCTTCTGGAACCCTATTGACCAACTTCCTAAAAAATTCCGAAATATTCCAGATGAAAGTGACTGGGCAGCAATCATCAATAAAGCCACAACTGTTGCCAAAAACATACCTCAAGTTTTCATTAGCGAAAAACCAGCTGAACTCATCACCACAGATGGAAAGATAAAACTCACTGAGATAAAGGGAACTGACCTCTCATTTGCTGAAAACTCAGATGCAGATTTATTCTTTTCATCAAAGACAAAACAGTTTTATTTCTTAGTCACTGGCCGTTGGTTCCAAGCAGAAAAGCTCGATGGCAAGTGGGAGTCCGCACTAGAAAAACTTCCAAAAGATTTTGTAAATATACCGGAAGGGCACCCAAAAGAAAATGTCAAAGCTGCTATTGCCGGTACAGACGATGCCAATGCTGCTGTAATCATGGCCTCTATGCCCAAAAAAGCCAAAGTCGAACGATCTACAACTCTTGAAGTCACTTACGATGGCGAACCTGAGCTCACAAAAATCAAAGGTTCCGATATAGAGTTTGCTCTAAACACAAGTTACGATGTATTTAAAGTCGATGGCAAATACTATTGTTGCTACAAAGCCGTCTGGTTTGTCGCTGATTCACCAAAAGGAAAATGGGCTGTTGCCACAACTGCTCCTGAAAGTATCTATAACATACCTTCTGACAGTCCGAAGCACCACGTCACCTATGTCTACATCGAAAGTTACACGGATGATGTTGTTTACATCTACTGTACTTCTGGCTACTATGGCTGCTACGTTTCAAACGGCGTCATAGTTTATGGTTGTGGTTATTGGCTCTGGCAGTACCCTCCTCGCTGGTACCACTACCACTGTTACCCTTGGTACTACTCATATGGTTGCGGTATACGGATCGATTACTATAGAGGCGACTACTACAGAGGTGCTCATTACTATGGCCCTTATGGCGGCATAGGCGGTTGGGCTAAGTATAATCCTGATACTGGTGCTTACAGACGAGGAGGCTTCGCCTATGGACCAAATGGTTCAGTACAATGGCAGAGAGCTTACAACCCTGACACGGGTTGGCGTGTAGCTGGTCACAAAGTAACCACTCCATATGAATCTTGGGGTAAAGGTGTTGTATCAAATGGCAAGGAATGGGCCAAGGTTGGCTATAAAAATGACTACGACCGTGGTAAAGCACTTGGTTTTAAAACCTCGGAAGGTGCAAAAGGCATAATCGGCAAAGGCAATGATGGAAAAAGTAGTGGAGTCATTCGTGACACAAACGAAGACCTCTATGTTGGTAAAGATGGAAATGTTTACCGTAAGTCTGATAATGGTTGGGAAAAAAGACAAGGTGACGGCAACTGGTCACCTATCGAAAAGAAACAAACTCGTCCATCAACTACAGACAAAAAACTTACCGATGCACAGCAGAAACAATTAAAGCAAGAACAGCTTAGAAAAATACAAGAGCAACAAAGACTTGTACAAGATAAGCAAAAAAGAGAATTACTCGATAAACAAAAGCGCGATCTTCAAAACAAACAACTGAGGCAACGTTCAGAACAACAACGCAAAATGCAAGAACACCTAAGAAGACAATCGCAGATGCGCCAACGAAGCAACATAAGAACTGTACGACCAAGAACTCGTTCTTTTAGACGTCGATAATTAACTAAAGACAAGTCTAAATAATCAATAGTATGAAGGGCTAGAGTTAACACTCTTAGTCCTTTTTTGTTTTTACTTTACAGAAAACAGATTAAATGAAAGACAATTCATAATATTTAAATAATCTAAGCCTTTCCTCATTCACTTACACAACTACAATACTTTCAAGAAATTTTAAAAACATCAAGGACAATATGAAATATATACTAGCACTATTTCTTATCAGCTCATCACTTTTTGCAGATGATTTAAAAATGAAAGATGGCTCACTGCTCAAGGGTAAGATCACCAAAATCCATAAAGGTACTATCTTCCTGACAACCACTTACGCTGGAGCGATCAAGGTTAAACAAAGTGAAGTTGACTCCTACTCTACAGAGCAAGAAGTTAACGTAAAAACTACTAAAAAAGAAGTTATTCAAACTGTCGTAACTCACGATGGAAATGAGAATATCCTCACTTTATGGTCCGATGGAAATGACCCTGATATATTCCAAGATAAGTGGGTGAAGAAAGCTTGGTTAGACTTCAGACAAACTACAGGTAATGCTGACCAAAAAGACATAAAAGTCGGTTTTGACTTAACTTGGATCTATGAACTAAGTAGCTTCAAAATATATGGTAGTTGGGCGAGTGCTGAAAATAACGGCGACAAAACTGAAGACGAAATCATAACTGGTGTAGACTATGAAAAACGTTTCAAAGATAGTAAAGGTTCATGGTATGCACGTGCAGAATTCGAAAGAGACAAGATAAACGATATAAAACTGGCTCAAAATTACGCAGTTGGTTATGGTCACTACTTTATTGACGAGGCTTCAACAACTCTTAGAGGTCGAGTCGGTCTTCAGTACCGTATGTTTGAGTACTATGAAGATGACAATCTCGACTCTATCGGTTTAGACTTTGGTCTTAACTTCAAGACTGATATAACCGAAAAAGTGAAGTGGTTTACTGACATTACGTATACACCATCTTTTGAAGATCCTGCAGCAGACTATAACATCAGACATACTTCTGGACTTTCCATGCCCCTAGACACCGCATGGAATATGTTCTTAAAAGCCGGTGTTGAGCATGATTACATCAGTCTCCCTTCTGAAGGTAAAGAACACTTAGACACTGAGTACTTCCTAAGATTAGAAGTCGAATTCTAAGACGCCATTTTTCAAAAGTATAGGGCTGTATCAAAAGTCTCTTCAAAAAGCGTCAATGGATTTTTCTATTGGCGCTTTTTTGTTATTGTAAAAATAAACTCATGAAGAAATTCAAAGATTATAGTCAAGACCAACCTTTTCTTCTTCCTCCTAGTGTTGA
>JAJPOQ010000098.1 GCA_021232515.1 Lentisphaeraceae bacterium | reverse complement strand
GAAGCTGACCGAGGCTATTTGGCACACTATTATTATATGGATACAATATTTTAAGACGAGAAAGTTAAAGCGAATTGATGAGATTGGATAAGTGATTTATAAAGGTTTAAAACACTGAATAAATTATTCAGCAAGTCTTAGTTAGAACGCTATATTGATCCATCAAGAACAGCTTTATTCCATTAACTGTCTTCTCCCCTCTTGGAGCTCGTTCATTCGATGGACAATCATAAATACTTCCCTCTGGCTCTGTTGAGTTTTTATATAAGTGCAATACATCTGCAACCTCAATATTTAATGAGTAAGTCCAAACAGCGCCGCCATTAATACTATGCCCTGGGGGTGGAAAGCGATTATTATTATCCTTTGAGTAAACTAGGCATGACTTTCCAAGTTGATTCACATTTGACAAACAAACGGCAACTTTGGCTTTCTCTCGAGCCTTCGTCATAGACGGGATCAGTAAAGTCAACAACAAAGCAAGAATTGCGATAACAACTAGTAGTTCAATTAGAGTAAATTTTTTCATTCTATAAATCCAACACGTTAGCACTAACAAGGAATTGTTAGAGCCGCGTTGATTGACACATAAAAATCAGAAAAAGTTACTCTTTATAGTATGACCTGTGACTATGAGCGGAAAACATAAAATCGGCAATATTCATCGACTTTATATTTATCCATTTAACTGAACCATCTGTACGACCTTGATTAAAGCCACTTGGACTTAGTTTTAACTGTGTCCAACCAGTAGACCTTTTCCCTTCACTATGGTTTGAGCCCCAAGTATTGTCGCCCGAGCTGTAATAATAAATGAGATTTTCAGTAAAAAGTACGCCGTCCTCTCCGCCAGCTACTGAAGGTGAAGTAGTGCCCTTAAAAGCACTTGTATTAAATGACGTTTGATGACTTACCAAAGAATAGTGATCCATCAACCAGAGATCGACACTACCAACTGTTTTTCTACCTCTTGGAGCATTATCATTTGATGGGCATTGATAAACAGTACCTGCTGATTCTCCTTCACCATTATAAAGATCGAAATGATCTGCTGTTGATTGCAATAAAGTGTAATTCCATGGGGGAGCACCAGAAGACACTCCAGGTGAAGGGTACTTTGAGTCCATGTCATCTACATAAAGATGACAGCTCTTCAAAAGCTGACCTAGATTAGATTGACACACTGCTCTTTTCGCTTGCTCACGAGCCTGGGAAATAGCAGGCAACAGCATTGACTGCAATATGCCGATTATAGCAATCACAACCAGTAGCTCAACCAAAGTAAACTTTGCTTTGTTCATAGTTCCTTCTCCCTCTAAAAAGAAACTATAAAAAAAGAGTTAATGCAAATTTTTTGCTAAGCTAGTATGTCTCTGATGACTTCGCCATGAACATCAGTTAAACGGAAGTCTCGACCACTAAAACGATATGTCAGTTTTTCGTGATCCAAACCCATTAGGTAAAGTATCGTCGCGTGTAAATCATGAACATGAACTTTATCTTCAACTGCACGCATACCAAACTCATCAGTCGAGCCATACTGCATGCCGCCTTTAACGCCGCCACCTGCTAACCAGTATGTAAAGCCTAAGTGATTATGGTCTCGACCACCACCTGATTGTATCTCATTTGCCAACTCAGTTGTTGGAGTACGACCAAACTCGCCGCCCCAAACTACCAACGTTTCGTCAAGCATCCCTCGTCTTTTGAGGTCAGTTATCAAAGCTGCAGCAGCTTTATCCGTGCCGCGAGCATTTCCTTCGTGAGCACCGATACCGTTGTGATGATCCCAGTGATTGCCATTTCCAGAATAGATCTGCACAAAACGAACTCCGCGCTCAACAAGTCTTCTCGCCGCTAAGCACGCTTCTGCAAATGAGCCGGCGCCGTACATCTCTCTAGTTGTAAGAGACTCTTCAAAAATATTAAATGCGTCACTTGCTTCAGTCTGCATTCTAAAAGCTAATTCCATCGACTTTATACTTGCTTCTAACTTCGAGTTATTTTGTCTTTGGTTTTTGTGATGCTCGTTTAAAAACTTCAATTGATCCAAGATTTTCAATTGATCTTCTTTAGAGTGTTTTTTACTCTTTAAGTTTGCTATGACCTTCTCTGGATTAATTGACTTCTTTGTCTCAACATAAGTACCTTGGTATTCACCAGGCAAAAAAGCGCTATTCCACAAAGGCGAACCGACTAGAGGTTTTCCAGGACACATAACCACATAACCCGGTAAGTTTTCGTTTTCACTACCAAGGCCATAGTTCAACCACGAACCCATAGAAGGACGAATTGGCTGTATTTCCCCACAGTTCATCATACTTAAAGCAGGTGCATGATTCGGTATATTTGTGTGCATAGAGTTGATCACACATATATCGTCAATGACCTCGCCAGTGTGTTTGTAAATGTCATTTACATAGATGCCCGACTTACCATACTGCTTAAATTCCCAAGGTGACTTCATCAACCCACCAGTCGGTCGTTCTGTTTTTACATTTACAGCTTTGGGGCGATCGCCATGAAACTTTGCTAATAGTGGCTTGTAGTCAAAAGTATCTACCTGAGAAGGCCCACCATTCATAAAAAGTTGAATGACTGCTTTTGCTCTTGGTTTTACATGACCAGATTTGGGGCCTGCAGTTGCTGTTTGGCTCATCACGCCAGATAAAGCGACAGCTCCCATTCCACTTCCCAACTGACTTACAAATTCTCTTCTATTCATCAGTTTTCTCCTAGTCTATGTAGCTAAATTCATTTGATATAAGTAGAGCCTGCGCCAATAACTTTCTGGTTTCTTCGTCGGCAGACATAATCGGTAAAAGTCGTTGTTTCTCAGCTTCTGTCGGAAAACGGCCATAAAGTAACTTATAAGTATAGTTAAGTCTCTTTTTTGGAGAGCTGTCAAAACTATGTATGCGTTGACTCAAGTTTGTTGCCATGCTCTGAATAAAACTACTATTGAGATAAAAAAGCTTTTGTTGAGGAACCGTTGTTTCATTGCGCTTAGGTATAGAGTTTGATGCTGCGGGAAAATCAAATACCGCTCTCATTTTATCTGGAGCTGTGCGACTCACTTTAGCGTAGAGGATTCTTCTATTGAAACTCGCGCTGTCAAACTTTTCACTGCTAGGAGAGCCACCCATTTTAAGTGATAACTTTCCAGAAACTGAGAGAATACCATCTCGCAAAGATTCGGAATCTAACCTCCGTAAGTTTTGTCTCCAGAAGTATTTATTATCGCCATCCAACTTTTCATTTGCTGGATTTCTCTTACTACTTCTTTGGTAAGCTTCCGACAAAGCAATTTTCTTAATAACAGACTTTACCGACCAATTATTTTCCATAAAGTCTACCGCTAACCAATCAAGTAATTGTTGATTTGAAGGCTTGTCGCCAACTATACCAAAGTTACTTGGAGAGGTCACTATGCCACGCCCTAACAAGTGACGCCAAACTCGGTTGACTAGTACACGAGCTGTTAAAGGGTTTTCTTCAGATGCAATAAGGTTAGCCAGTTCTAAGCGACCACTTCCTTCGGAAAATTGTATCGGCTCGCCATTAGATAAAATAGATAAATATGAACGCGGAGCTGTGTCTCCAAACTTTTTAGGATTGCCGCGGACATTTACTTTTAGATCGCGAATATGCCCTTCCCAAAGGCCATGAACAGTCTTTGGTCTCTTTAAGTTCAGAGACTTTAACTGTTTTTGTAACTGGGTATATTTACTCGCATCAATTGTAGTTAAATTTTCACTTACTGAGCGTGAGTCATTTAGGAACATCCCTCCAGTCAATTCGACTAATTTATTGATAGACTTCTGACGCTCAAGCCACTTCAATGGGCTCTCTTTAAAAACATGAAAACGAGCGATGTTATTCCTTGTTTGATTCCCCGCTTTATTAAAAATGCCGCCTTCTGCAATAAACTCTTTCCAGTTTTCCCCTTTAGGTAATGTATAACGTAAATATGTTGTACCTATATTTTGAATACCATGGCGCAATACTTCACCATTGCAGATAATAGCGTCTTCTCCAGTGTCATACTTCGCCCCATAAAGCTCGCCTTCCGTATAAACTTCTGCAGGCTCCAAATCAGTCAAAAACATTTTCTTCTTAGTTGAAATCAACTCTGGATTCAACAAAGCATTGTAGTGGAACTTAAACTTATTTTTGACTTTGCTCTCAATCAAAATATGGAGATCTTTAAAACCAGTCAGATCAACATTTATCGGAGCACGATGATCTGGTGAACGTTGATCAACATCCGCCGTAGAAAACACCGGTATAGGCACGTTCATAGAACTAACTTGAGAACTTAAGTCTGATACTTTTTTGGTGTAAGCATTTACATACTTTCTGAGTAGGCTTTCATTTACATTTGTGATCATACCATGTGGAATCATTTTTACGGCATCGACTATGACATAGCCACTTGTTCCTTCATTCGAAATGACTACTTTTGCATCATCCACACTTTTAAACTCATGAAGGCCTAAAGATACATAACGACTTTTATAAACCGGTTGCTTAGTTTGATCGATAGTTACAATTGACTTTTTACCACCACTATGAACTTCTACTGATATATTTTTCGCACGACCACTGTTGCTGTTATAAGCTAAAAGTAACTGATACTTCGAACTTTTTGAAACTGGCAGTTTAAATGTTAGGCTACTTTTGCCTTTATTCTTATTTCCATCATGAAGGTAACCTTTACCTATGAAACCCTTGTAGTGCTTCGACTCGGTCCAACTTCCATTTTTTATGGCAACTCGATCATCTAGTTCGATACTACCAGACTCAGTATTTGCAGAAGCTAAAAAATGACGAAGGTTCTTAAGTTCTGTAGGAGCCTTTTCATCTTTCCTTTTCAAAAATGAGATCCACTTTTGGATATATGTTGATTTACTTTTTAGCTCAACTCCACTCTTAATCGATTTTGCCGCAAGATAGACCTGTTCATGTAACTTCAAAGTATCTTTAGAAAGTGACTTCACTTGCAGTTCTTGGAGTTCATTACGGAGAGTTTCTTTATCAAAAACGGCCTTATAGTAAGCTTCAATTGTTTCATCATCTGCAACAAACCGGTCGTAGATACGAGTACTTTTGAAGACTCCTGCAAGTGAATAATAATCTTTAGTCGGAATAGGGTCATACTTGTGATTGTGACAACGAGCACAAGAAACTGTTAGGCCAAGAAAACCTTTTGTGACTACATCCACTCGGTCGTCCAATTCATCTGCTAGAGCTTTTAAAACTTCAGTTCTTTTAAAGTACATCGGTCCAGTCGAAATAAGCCCTGTCGCAGCATGCTCTTCTGGTGGTAAACCATCGATCAAATCTGCTGCCAACTGCCGACGGATAAACTCTTTGTAAGACAAATCGTCATTAAAGGCATTCACAATCCAATCACGGTACTTCCAAGCATTCTTTAAAGATTTTTGAGCAAAAGCATATGGCTGATCATCACCATAACGAGCAACATCTAGCCAGTGTCTTCCCCAGCGTTCACCAAAATGTTTAGAATTCAAATAATAATCAACCATCTTCTCAAAAGCGTTTTCTGAAGTATCAATTAAGAACTTGTCGACTTCTTCTGGAGTTGGAGGAAGCCCAACTAAATCGTATGATAAACGCCTAATCAAAGCCGTTTTACTTGCTCGCGGCATAGCCTTAAGTTTATGCTTTTGAAGATCTTCATTTATAAAAGAATCTATTGCATTAATATTCTCATTTGGAATATCAGCTTTAACTGGTTTTTGAAATGACCAAAACTTAAGTTCTTCTTGCCAATCATAACTTGAATTGAGCTTTACTGGCCTAGTCGCTGCTGACATGGGTGCACCCATACGAATCCAAGTTTCCAAAGTTTTAACCTTATCCTTAGGGAGTGGATTTTTAGGCGGCATTTCAAAGTCTTCATCGAGTCTTTTGACTGCCTCTATTATAAAACTGTTATCTGGTTGACCTGAAATGAATAACTTCTCTGTTTCTCCTCCAGCAAGGATCCCTTCAACTGAGTTTAAACTCAAACCTCCTTTATGCTTTTTTTCTCCGTGACACTTATAACAATGTTCTGCAAAAATAGGCCTTACTTTCGTTTCAAAGAATTGAATCCCATCATCTGCGACTAAAGTTGTTAGGCAAAATGTGAACACAAGTAACAATTTTAAATTCATACTTTTCTCTCCGTTTCTTGCCAAGGAATTGTTTGTCAGCGGAGAAGTGACACATAAAAAAATGACTTTTTTGAACATTTTCTTTAAAGTTCATTACAATTTGCCCTATTTCCTTAGTTATTTGTCACATAATATATCTTCATGTTGTTAGTACCTTTATTGCGAGCTTTCACTTTTGCCTAATTTGACTACTTGATCATTCTTGATTTCAGATCTTGCTTTAAGTCAAGGCTAGTACTAAGGTTGCGATATAATTTTAAAGCGTATACATAAAGAGAAATTTGCCTATGAAAAATGTGTGGTTGTTCATTTCGATGTTAGTCCTTTGTCAGGGTTATGCCGCTGAAAAGCTGTCTCCTGAAGAAGAAAAAGGAAAAAGTCTTTACACCTTAAACTGCATGGCCTGTCATGCGCTCGATAAAATGGTTGTTGGTCCATCATTAGTCGAAATTGCCCATATCTACAAAGGCAAAGCCGAAGGTATAGTTACGTGGAGTATGGCTCCAGGCAAAAAAAGGAAACTAGCCATTCGTATGCCTCCTATGTCCCATGTTGGCGAAGAAAGACTAAAGCAGATTTCTAGTTATATCTTTAAAGCTACGAAAGGCATGAAGTACGTTAAAGAGAAATCTAAAGGCGACCCATATGCAACTTTCCCAAAAGCAAAAATTCAAAGAATGTTCATGCCCGACGCTGGGCCTGCTGCCATAGCTGTATCACTAAATGAGAACGTTCATTTGTGTTGGGATGCTGGAACTTGCCAATTCCGCTATGCTTGGAACGGTGGTTACATTGACCCTTGGCCAGTTTTAAGAGGAAATGGCAATGGTTTAGTTAAACTTAAAGGTGAAAAGTTTGTCTATGCTAAACAAGGAAATCCTTTTTCAAAGGGACCAGTAAAGTTCAATGGTTACAGAGTTAAACAGGGCTTACCTGTATTTATGTTCAAGGCTGACGGAGTTAATTTTGAAGTTGAGCTTTCGACTCAGAACTCAAATGAAGTCACAGCAACATTTACAACTGACAGTAATAAAGCTCTGACCTACACCCCACAACTTTCTCAAGGTAGTTGGAGTGCTTCTACAGGTAAAGTTACTGATGGTTCTCTGTCGCTTACTGCTGATCAAGCAAAGAAGTTTTCAATTACATTTAAAGCAGGAGACAAATAATGAATAAAGCATTTTTACTCTTCTTCTCTCTACTTTTTAGTTCGGCATTTGCTGGGTATAAATACGAAGAAATAACTATCCCTGTAAGTGTCGACCCACAGGTTGGTGGACTCTGCACTATGCCAAATGGCAACATTGCAGCCTGCTTCCATCGTGGTGAAGTTCTTATCTATAACATTAAAACAAAGACTTGGAAAAAGTTTGCTGAAGGTTTACATGAACCTCTTGGTATAGTTGCCCTTAACGATACCGACTTTATGATCATGCAGCGCCCTGAACTCACGTTAGTTAAAGATACTGACAACGACGGCGTCGCTGACCTTTATAAGACTTTCTATGACGGTTTTGGCATGACTGGTAACTATCACGAGTTTGCTTTTGGTCCAACAATGGATAAAAAAGGCAACTTCTACATCGCCTTAAACATTGCTTCAAATGGAGCAAGTATCCGCCCTGAGATTCGTGGAGAATTTAGTGAAATCGGACTACCAAGAGAACAATTCTACACTAAGGATTGGAAGAAAAAGAAAGGTGCCGCTGGCCGTATGTACTCAAGAGTTCCTTACCGAGGTTGGGTTCTTAAAATTAGTCCAGATGGCGAAATGACTCCTATCTCAAGTGGTGTTCGTTCACCAAATGGTTTGGGGATCGATGCCGATGGCGACTTATTTACTCCTGACAACCAAGGCGACTGGCTTGGAACGAGTAAACTTCACCATGTTAAGCTCGACCGTTTCCACGGGCACCCCGCGTCACTGCCGTGGAAAAAAGACTGGGATGGCAGAAACCCTCTTGACGTTCCTGTTGATGAACTTGAGAAGATGAGAACGAAAGCTGCTGCTCTTTTCCCACAAGGTATTTTAGCTAACTCTCCAACTCAACCTTTACTCATCGACAACGACAAGTTTGGTCCATTTAAAAACCAAATGCTCGTTGGTGACATGAACTTCAAAAGAGTTCTTCGTTATATGAAAGATACTGTGAATGGCACGACACAAGGTGCTCTTATTCCTCTTCTCGATGGTGATCCAATGAGGATCGGTAACAACCGCTTAACATTTGGTAAAGATGGTTCTTTATATGTTGGTCGCACCAAACTTTCTTGGGCTGGCGACAGTGGCATAACTAGAGTTGTATGGGACGGTAAAGTTGACTTTGATGTCCAAGGCATAAAGCTCACCAAAACTGGTTTTAAGCTCACTTTTACTAAGCCACTTAAAAGTTTAACGGCAAAAGACTTCAAGCTTGTCAGCTACCACTACCTATACCACAAGTCATATGGTTCTCCTCGAAAAGAAGAAAAAGATGCTAAGATCACACAGATAAGCTTAAGCGCTGATGGCTTAAGTGCGTTGATTCATCTTGAAAAAATTGAGGAAGGAAAAGTCTACGACTTCACTTTGGATAAAGTTAAATCGAAAGATGGTGAAGCTTTAGCTGCGCAAAGAATGTGTTACACACTCAATAAAAAGAAGTAAAATTCTTTCATAAGGTGGCCTCTGGGTCACCTTAACTTAATGACTTAGCGAAGCTTTCTAAGCCTTGCCAAAACTCTTCGTTTTTAGCGCCATTCCCAATAAATGAAAAACAAACTGATGTAAAGTCATCTTTTTGCCAATAACCGCTCAAAGCGCTCACTCCATTTAAAGTACCTGTCTTACCAATCATACGGCCTTCAAACACAGTTCCTTTAAATCTCTTAGCAAGTGTTCCTGACTTACCCGCAATAGAGAGTGACTTCTCAAAAGCTTCATGAGAAGGGCTTGCTTTCATAAAACGCAGTAACTTAACAATTGACTTACTACTCACTTGGTTTTTACGAGAAAGACCTGAACCATCGCTAAACTTATACTCTCCAAGACTCACTTCTTTTAGAATCTCCTTAAGTGCCGGAGTTACTCCTTCATAAGTCGCCTTTTCCGTCATCAGACGAGCTAACTGTAAAGCTAGTATTTCCGCTCGAAAGTTATCACTATATTGATTGATCGGATAAATAAAGTCTTTCACATTTTCTAAAGAATCTTGATCAAATAAGAAAGCTTTCTTTTGAAAGGTGTTTATTGAATTCTGAAAAGTTATGCCTCTTTTCTCAAGTTCACGTTTTAACATCTTTCGAGCATATTCATTGACGTCTGTTTTATTTATTCGCCAATAGTCTTTTGAGTCACTTTGTGGATTATAATGAACTGCATTCCCCTCTTTCTTCGACTGGTACTTTATAGTCGAATCGGGTAAAAAGGAGAATATCTGAGGCTCTTTAGGCACTACAGAAAGTTTATTACCCTGAACTTCAACATCGACGGTATTTTCATTAAAGCTAAATGGAACTGCCGCATTGTAGTGAGCATTTTCCAGCAATCCTGCCCAACGATTAAACGAAAGCTTTAAATCGCCTCTAACGGTCTTTATACCTTTCTTTTTAAATTGATCTGCAAAGTCATCTAATTGCTTATTAAGTTTATCTGATTTACCGTCAATAGAAAGTGAAGTTGGATACCGCCCTGAAAAAATCACCGAACCACAACTATCTAAATAAATATCACCTGAAATAACACCATCTGAAAACTCTCCAGTATACTCTATTTTCAAGGGAGGCTGAACGACTTCTGAATTATTGGCTAATAGAGCTGCAGCAGTAATAAATAACTTTGTATTTGATGCTGGAATCAATAAATCATTTTCTTTGAAAGCTGCTTTTTTGAAACCATTTTCTTCCAAAGAAAAGGAGATATTTGATTTCGAAAACAATGTCGAAAAGGCTGTTTCAAATTTTTGCTGAAACATAAGAATTAGCGAATATTGTCATTCATTTGATAATAAAACATGTAGGCAAACATCACATTACCGATAACTGCCATCAAAGAAGCCTTTAAAGCTAAAGCGACACCTATATCTAGGCTGACGACCAAAAGGGATAATCCAAAGGTAACACTCAGGACAATGGTAAATACTCTGGTCAATGAAACATAACGGTGAGTTGGAGGAGACGTGTCTAACATAAGTTTTAGGTAATGCATAGCAATCCAGATGTAAAGCATCATGGCAAAAAAGTCCATCCCTTCTTCAACCATACTTCCATCGATCAATAAAAAATCGTAAACACCATGAACGAGCACTACTTTTATGAATGCACTGGTAAAATGATCCCAGTGACGACCTTTAAATTGAATGGCCAGCGTGAGATAATAACAGATATAACCAGTCATCAACATATGCAGAAAGTTTGCCGTCATAAAACGAGCCATAAGAGCTCCAGGGTCACCTTCTGCACGAGAGAGGTAACCAAAGTTTTCTTCTATAGCAAAACCCAATCCCACAAGTGAACTAAAGATCAAAATACGGCAATAAGACTTCTCGTTTCTCAACCAATAAAGCAGCGGTAAAAATAGCAACATTTTACAGACTTCTTCTCGAAGTCCTATACCAAGAATACAATAAGCAAGGTTGTAAATGACTGTGTGTTCGCGTGCATCGTGACCAATCCAATGATCCTGTAAAACTACGACAATTAAACACACTACGGCACTGAGCATCCCTAATGCTATCGCCAGAAGAACCTTCGCTAAGTCACGTTTTGGCCAACGCCAGCCGCCGCCTAAATGTAAAAGGAAAATCATCCAACCAAGGCCTGCAACGCTACAAACTAAAATCACCTTCCAATTATATAGATCGTACTGACTCAATGTAAGATAATAAAACACTTCGCCATAGTTCTTTTCATCAAAATGGAATTTATAAAGGGTTCTATTTTCTGCATATTTTTGCCACTCTGGTGACTGTAAACGAGACTTGAGTTCATCAACCATTCCTAGTTGGGCTAAACAACTCAAGGCAAGCTTTCTAAGTTCCTCTGATTCATGACCACTCTCAATGAGGTCATCTGCCAACTTCAAAGTATCTTTAAATGGAATGCGACCAAAAGAAACTACTGCAAGTTCAGCTTTTTCCACAGCACTACGGTGAACTTTTAATTCGATCTTACCTGAAACTAAATAAAGGTAGCGAGCTTTCAACGCCTCGGGCGATGGAGACTTTGCCGTCTTCAAAAACTTCATAAAAGCTGGGCCATCTAAAAAAGGCTCAAGATTGAAGCTTCGTGTTCCGCCTTGAAGGTCCAATACGTCACTTTTATTTTGAAATTTTATAACCTGCTTCACTTCTGACCTAAGGCCAACGAGTAAACGCCAGTATTTTTTATCATCAGGGTTTTTCTGTAGATACTCGACTAACTCTTTTTCAGCACTTTTATAGTCTGTAGAAGCAAGGTTTTTAAATCGAGAAATGGAATTAGCTGGACTAATCAAAGAGATAAGAAAAGCGATACCGAGAAAAGATCCGACAATCCAAAAAGACATACGGATTAAGCTGCGATAAGTCAACTGAACCTTATCAAGGCCAAACTTTAAACGCAACTTAGAGATCTTATCCATTAACTTTTAAGTACCGCCTGTATGCCTCGTTTCGAAGCTTTGATAAAGTCTAAGTAGTACTTAACGCTTGGTAAGTCAGAGTGTTGTTCATAAAACTCTTCAATCACCTCTTTTCGCTGTCTACCACTCATAAAAATTTGCTTAAATGCATCGCGGATAATTTTTCGTTCTTTGGAATCTATGCCATTTCTTTTCATGCCGATCGCATTCAAACTGACAATATGACTGTCGTGATCAACAAGTGAAAATGGCGGTATATCTTGATTGATTTTAGAGTAACCACCAACCATAGCCATAGAACCAATTTTACAGAACTGGTGAATTGCAACGTTGCCGCTCACTATCGCTTTGCTATCTATTTCAACATGACCCGCAACTATCGTGTTATTCGCAATGATCACTCGATCACCAAACTGACAATCGTGAGCGACATGGCTAAATGCCATAAGCATACAGTTTTCACCGATCACTGTTGCCGCTTCCGGTTTAGAACCACGGTGAATTGTCGCATATTCACGAATAACAGTTCCTGCGCCAATTTTAGTGTACGCAGTAAAGCCTGAATAGGAGATGTCTTGAGGCTCATCTCCAACAACAGCGCCTTTATGAATCTTACAATCAGCCCCTATTTCGGTATGACCTGTAATGTGAACAGACGGACCGATAACACAATTGTCACCGATCACTACATTTTCATCAATTACACTAAACGGTCCAACGCTAACATTTTCGCCTAGTTTAGCATCTTTCGAAATAACGGCTGATTCGTGAATCATTTTGCCAAAGTCTCTAGATCATTAGTAAGAAACTTACACTTAGGAAAGCCTGAACAGCCAAAGAATGTACGACCTCTAGACTGACGTTTCAGTAAAGGCTTATCACACTCTGGACAATTAGCGTCAACTTTTTCAACTTCTGGAACTAAGCCTAAAGCCTTAGCTTTAGTATCGAAGTCACTAATTTGATCTTTGTACTTCGCTGCAGTTTTCTTCGCTGCTGCGATCTGTCTTTCAGATAAAGCACCTTTATCTGCAAATTGAGTTTTCAAAGAAGTCGCAAACTCTTTGTCGTCATAAGTAAAACGACCTTTCTTAGTCGGCTCGTTCCACTCAGTAACTTCATCAAACAAAGCAAGTATCGCCGAGATCTCTTTATTCATCTCTTCATTTTCAGCAAGAGTTGGGAGTTCTAATTCTTTCGCGATATCATCGTAGTTTGGTATCTGCTTTTGATACTTTTGAATAAGTTTGTGAAGTGCTTTAGTCTGATTGACGGTAAGTTTTTTACCCGCTGTAGCCTGATCTTTCAGAGAATCTCTAAACTGAGAATCATCGTAAGTTCTTTTACCAACTTTTTTCGGCTCATCGAAATTCACAACATCTAATAATGCAATGATCTTTAAAGCTTCTTCATCAGGATTTTCAGCAGCTAATTTACGCTCAGCTATTATTGCCAATTCTTTATCGTAGTCTTCACGAAAGTTAAACTTCTCAACAACTTCATCAACGTTCTTCAGTTGATCTTTATACTTGGCGATAAGACGAACTACTGAGCCCCATTGCTTGCTGGTAAACTCTTTTTCAGAATCAAGATTTTCTCTGAATGAAGTAACTAGTTTTTCGTCGCTGTAAGTTCTGCGACCACGAGTTTCAGGCTCGGCGTAGACAACATCTTCAGTAAATACTTCAAGAACTTCTTTAACGTTTTCTTTAGGAGGTACACCAGCAGTTTTTGCTTCAAGCAACCACTTTGAGAAATCGCCATAAAAGTCGCCTAGCATATCTGTCCAGACTATTTTACCATGTTCGACTTCATCCAGTAAATCTTCCATGCCAGCTGTGAATTTTATCTCAAAGAGACTTGGAATGGAGCTAATCAAGTAGCCACAAGACTCCATGCCTACTTTCGAAGGATGAAGACGGCCTTTCTCTTTATTGACGTATTCATGATCCTGAATGGTTCTAACAATTGCTGCATATGTAGATGGGCGACCAACACCATTTGCTTCAAGTGATTTCACCAGAGTTGCTTCAGAAAAGCGCGGTGGTGGCTCTGTAAAGTGTTGTTTTAGTAAGAAGTCGTCTTTGTTGACATCTTCATTGACTTTCAATTCGGGAATTGTGTCGATATCGTCGTCATCTTCATCTTTAGAGTCTTCTTCTTTAAGATTGTAGACTTTGAGATAACCTAGGAAAATGTTACGACTTGCTGTAGTTCTAAATAGGTAATCGTGAGTTACATCAGCGCCTTTTGCATCAAGCTCGACGGTATCGACCATGAAGACTGCTTTTGACATCTGACTGGCAACAAATCGCTTCCAAATAAGTGTGTAAAGATTCAGTTGATCTTTATCTAAATAGTTCTTCATAAACTCAGGAGTACGATTTACATCTGTTGGACGTATAGCTTCGTGAGCCTCTTGAGCAGAGTTCTTATTTTTGTAGAAATTTGGTTTGTTAGGAATGTAAGTATCGCCGTACTCCTGGCTAACAAAATCCATAGCTGCATTTTGCGCTTCTTTGGCAATAGAAACTGAGTCTGTTCTCATGTAGGTAATGAGACCAGTAGTTCCTTCAACTCCGAGGTCTACACCTTCATAAAGCTGCTGAGCGACTCTCATACTCTGAGTCGGGCTCATTCTTAAACTACCACTTGCAGCTTGTTGAAGTGTACTTGTAATGAAAGGAGGTGCTGGGTTTTGGCGACGTTCTTTACTCTTAACTGACTGAACGGTAAATTGAGCCGTCTCTAACTCTGCCTTCAAGCTATTTGCTGTATCGCCATCTGGGATATCAACTTTTTCGCCATCTAGTCTAACCAAAGTCGAAATAAACTTTTCATCTGTTGCTTGTTTAGCAAGCTTAACTTTCATTGACCAGTATTCTCTGGTTACAAAGTCTTGGATCTCTTTTTCGCGTTCACAAATAAGGCGAAGTGCAACTGTTTGTACTCGACCGGCACTTTTAGCACCAAATACATTTTTACGTACAAAGTCACTTACTTGCCAACCCACAATTCGGTCAATTACACGACGAGCCTGCTGGGCGTCGACTCTATCTTGATCAACATCATGTGAATTATCAAAAGCTTTGTCGATAGCAGTTTTTGTAATCTCATGGAAAGTTACACGCTTGAAATTGGCTTTTGAAACACCTTCAAGAGTTTCTTTCAAATGCCACGCTATAGCCTCTCCTTCACGGTCGGGGTCGGGTGCGAGGTAAATAGTTTCAGAAGATTTGGCTTCTTTCTTAAGTTCATCTAGGACTTTTTTTCTTTCTTTGTTTTCTTCATATGAAAGAACAAATCCATTTTCGACATCTACCCCAAACTTCTTTTGTGGAAGGTCGCGGATGTGTCCCATTGACGCCATCACTTTAAATTCTTCACCTAAGAATTTGCCAATTGTTTTGGCCTTGGCAGGTGATTCCACTATTACTAATGATTTACCCATGCTAAAAAAATCTTCTCCGTTTCTGCTTAAGTCAGTTCCTCAAAGCGTATCTTCTACCAGGAAGAGGCCTGACTAACCGTTTTGTTTCCATCTCAATCAGGGTTGCAAATATTTTACCTACCGGCAATTCAAGGTACACAACAAGCTCATCCACTGTCGACTCTCCCTGAGAGAGAAACTCCACTATTCTTTGCTCTGTTTCGTTTAATGTCAATGCCGGACGCACAAGCCTTTCATCTTTTTTATCATCTTGCTGGGTAACTGACTCTTGTTCTTTTTGAGAAAAATCGAACAGACTCATATTATTAAACTCATCCAGCACGTCCGAGAAATTCTCAATCAACTTCGCTCCATCTCGAATTAAACTGTGACATCCACGAGATTGAGGCCTATCCGCTCTTCCTGGCACTGCAAACACTTGGCGACCTTGATCTGCAGCCTGATTTGCCGTGATAAGTGTACCGCTATTCAAACCAGCTTCTATTACCACTGTACCAGAAGTAAGACCTGAAATTATTCTATTCCGCATCGGAAACGAACGCTTATCTGGAGGATAAGTCATAGGGAACTCTGAAATAACCGCACCTTTTACTGTTATATCTCGAGCAAGAGAAAGATTTTCTTGTGGATAAAGTCGGCCTAAACCACTTCCGAGAACTGCAACGGTCTCTCCTCCGGCATCAAGAGTCGAGCGATGCGCCGCAGAGTCCACCCCTACAGCCAAACCTGAAACAGTCATCCAACCTGCTGATGCAGCGCTTACACTTAGAAGTTCGGCCATGTGAATGCCGTATTCAGTTGGTCTACGGCTTCCGACCATTGCAATCGCTCGGTGCCCTTCGTTTAATATTTTCGAATTCCCCCTTACATATAATACGATAGGCGGATCTGGGATATACTTAAGTAAATCAGGATACTCAGGGCAAAACCTAGTAATAATCTCAACACCAGAGTTTTTTGCCAAAGATTCTTCTTGAAGATAGTCACACTTTTGAGGCGCAGATAAAATTCCAGATGCTAACTTTGGCCCAATTCCATCCACTGCACAGAGTGATCTCAAGTTTTGATTGAATATTTCTAAAGCAGATCCAAATGATTCTATAAGCCTAGTAACTTTAATTGGCCCTACACCAGACAATAGATTTAGACAGATAAGCGCCTGACGCTCATTCATAGATACCCCATATTTTTTGTAATTGCCCTTTAACATCCATAATCAGAAGTTTATAATAATTCACTTAGGTTTTGAATATCTAAACCGCACCTGAGACATGGATAAACTGATTATAACTTACAGGTAAAGAGATGAAAAGGCGCAATAAAAAATATTTTACACTGATAGAACTTCTCTTCGTTATTGCCATTTTGGTAATTCTCATCGGCATCAGCTGGGTAGCCGGCACAAAAGTTTTAAGAAACCAAACAATCAAAAAGACTAAGGCTGAAATCTTCCTACTAACTGATGCCATAAGACAATACAAAGATAGATTTGACGCATATCCTCCTGAAGCAAATGATAAAACTTTAAACTTTGCCGCTTACCTATCTAAAATGCAGCCTGGTGATAATAATTGGCCCAATTCCATCCACTGCACAGAGTGATCTCAAG
>JAJPOQ010000062.1 GCA_021232515.1 Lentisphaeraceae bacterium | reverse complement strand
AGAGATGATAGACTCTCTTATTAAACATCTTCATCGAAAGAGCTATGACAAAGCAGCAACATATTTAGAAAATTCTAAAAAAGCCATGTTTGGATATGTAAGACAATGGCTGAAAACTGGTATCATTTGTCCAAGAGCATGATCCCTCATTGAAAGGGTGATTCGTGACGTGGCGCGTAGAATTAAAAAAGTAGCGTACAATTGGTCGAATAAGGGATGTGCAAAAATGGCTCGCATATTGTTAAAGAAATTTACTGATGAAAAGCAGTGGAAACTATTCTGGAATGAAAAGATGAAAATACAGAATAAGGTGATGATGGGAATTAGAAAGGTTGGTCCATCATCACAGAACTTGGAACATTAATAACTTTTTAATTCTGGGGCAAGAACATTTTGAATGTAGTACTTGTAGCGTTCGCTTAAGTATTTTTCGGCTTTTTTATTTGAGGTGAAGCCATATTCGTTAGCAGTTTTTTGGAATTTATTTTTTTGCTCTTCTGAAGTATCGTCGACAGATGTTTTGGAGTATTTTAGTTTTGGGAATCGAAGGTTTTTAAGTTTACTGATTTCGTAGTCCAGGTTTCTGGTATTTCCAGACTTTGCCATGTCTCTAAGTTTATCAACCTGTTTTTTGAGTACTTCACGCTGAGCAGGGTATAGACCAGTAGTAGTTAATTTAAAAAGCTCATCAGTTATACCATAGCACCAAGGGCCAATTCCGTGGCCCATGCCTGGGATGACTTTATCAACGAAGAACATTTTGTTTTTGATCATCTCATTTCTATATGAACGGAACCAGTCTAAGCGGCCCATTGGTGACATAGAGACTGACTTACCTGTATCTTTTTCACCGCAAGAAATAGCAAATGGTATGTGCGACGCCTTTTTACTGACATGACCCCAACTTCCGCCAGAGGAGGATGCACACGCTAGTACATACTTATGGTGCTTCATGGCAAAGCGATGACTATATTGTGAACCTCCAGAGTGCCCCCAAAGAAGCATGCGGTCATGCAAATTGTGCTTTTCTCCGAGAGTCTCAAATATATCGATCAGCTGCTTATCGGAGTTACCTCCAAGCATTTGATAGTAGCCGCCCATTTTCATGTCCCATGGAAAAGAAGGCGCGACAATTATAGCCTCATTTTTGAAATTAAACTTTTTAGCAACGCCCATTATCTGTTGACCATTACCTCTGTAACCGTGAACTAAAACTAGCAACCAGTATTTTTTACTTGAATCGTAGTTTTCAGGGAGCTGGACAAAGTAGTCTCTTTCGTATTTACACTTAAAGCTTTCAACTCCAAATAGAGAGTTTGAGAGAATAAATAGACATAGAAGAATAGCGAATTTCATGGCGTTACCATTTTTTGTGGATTGACAAGGAGGTGAAGTATTTTGATGTAGGTGCAAATGGTAAACAGCTTATTTACTGAACTGTTACATCAAATAAGGCCTTTTGGTGAAAAAAGTTTGAAACTTATATTTTTCTTTAAAATATAGTTGCATCGATGATTTGAAATGTATTACATTTTTCATAAATAAAACACTGGATGGGACTTATGAAGAAGAAATTTACCTTGATAGAATTACTTGTTGTCGTTGCGATAATTGGCATTCTTTCATCAATGTTGTTACCTAGTTTAGCTAAAGCAAGAATTGCAGGTAAGAGAGCTCTTTGTTTGAGTAACTTAAAGCAGATTGGTCTTCTTTATGAAATGTATGCAACGGATAATGATGAACAGTATATGAATCACGGCTTTTGGAATGAGTCAATAGGAGTAAATGCTACCAGTACTATAAATCTGTATACAGATACGTCTAAACTGGCAAAGTGCCCGGACGATAAAGGCGACCCCAATGCTGGCTTGGCCAATGTATATGATGAGAGAGGTTCAAGTTACCAAGAGGCAGCCTTCATTCCTCTTTGGGGAGTACGTCCAGTGACAGGTATAAGCCCCAAAAAAAGAACAAGCTTTGATCATATTTCGAAAAAGATCTTAACTGGTGATCATACTTGGCATGCCAACAGAAGCTGGGAGAATGGTCAAACACGCTGGCATGGAGACTCTGCAAAAAAGAGACTAAATATGTTGTTTATGGACGGCCATGCAGTTTGGTACTCGTTCCCAAGCAATTTCAGCTCACTTGGTATTCGCGTTGCTTATGATGTGAATAGAGGTTACCACTAGTTTGATAATCTCTTCACTAGTTTACTGATTTAACATATTGTGAACTGTATTGAGCTCAGAGAATTCATCCCAGTTACTTGTTCTTAAAGTAGTTAAGAGCCCAGCCTGTCTTTTGTTTTTAGCACTACCATCACCTTTCAAGAAAACAAAGCCGTTTACTTTAGAGTGACCAAATATATCTTGTCTAGCCATTTGATTTTTTGCATGAGTAAAAAGATCTGACAATAAGATAGTTTCAGCATCCATGTCCATAACTTTAGAATAATATGGTATGCCAGAGTCTGCTTTTCTTCGTATATTGTAGTTGTAACCGACTCGAAGCCTAGAGGCCCAATTATAGACAGTAGAAGAGCGTAGCTTTGTGCCATCATAGTATGTCTCAAACATAAAGGCTTTATTTTTTTGACTGGGACAATACATAGTTTGAGTGTCTGTTTGGAGCTCACTTTGCTTGTCCCACAAGAAGGCTAGGTTCCTACGAGTGCTCCAGTTTTCCGTTTCCATGAAGTGTCTTGTATGGTGACCATTTCCAAGAACTTTATTTTTACCATATGGAGGAATCTCGGAATTATTATCTTTTGAGTAAAAGATGATTTTATTGTTCAGTTGAGCTTGGTTAGACATGCAGACGGCCATCTTTGCAGCTTCACGAGCATGAGATAAGCTCGGAAGAAGAAGTGTCGCCAAAACACCAATTATAGCAACGACTATGAGTAATTCGATTAGCGTAAATCTTTTCTTGTTCACTTCTTTCTCCCAGTTTATTTGTATATCTTAAACAAAC
Source organism: Lentisphaeraceae bacterium (assembly GCA_021232515.1). GTDB lineage: Bacteria > Verrucomicrobiota > Lentisphaeria > Lentisphaerales > Lentisphaeraceae > JAKVBD01. Next base: position 50,995 of record JAJPOQ010000062.1, on the reverse strand, counting down.
TGTTTTTTTGTCTGTTACAAAAATGGGAAGAGGGTGTTGCTAGTAGTGCTTAAGTTGTCTCAGTACTCAAGCACAAAGCTTTAGATGATCGCATTGTTTGTGTTTGCAAATGAGCCCATTTTGCAGCCGGCGGTTTTGGCCATGCCAAGCATGAGAGAGGCGTATTGCTTGCCTTTGTGGTTGTGGTGGTAACCCGTTTTGACTTTACCTCCACCTTCGCCGGCGACTAGGGCTGGCATATCTGCCTGACTATGTTTGTGACCTTCTTTTAAATTTGAAGTAAAAAAGACAAGGCTGTTATCTAGTAAAGTCCCTTCGCCTTCAGGGATCTCACTCATCTTTTTGACCATAGCAGCATAACAACTTACGAAGTACTTGGTTATCTCTATTTGTTGTTTTAGTTTTTGTGGATTGCCGTCGTAGTGAGAAATAGCGTGATGATTGGAGTTAACACCAGGAAGGAAAGAATAGTTTCTTTGTGAGGAGTCATTGGCAAACATAAAAGAAGCAACTCTTGTTCTGTCTGTTTGAAAAGCCAGTATGATTATATCCATCATAGCATTGATTCGCTCTCGTATATCGCCAATGTTTTTTGGCGGCACTTTCACACCAGATGGCAGCTTTTGGCTCTGACTCATTTTATTTACTCGGCGTTCAATCTGTCTTACAGAGTAAAAATACTCGTCAACTTTTGACTTGTCCGCTCTTCCTAAAACTCGTTTGAGTGAGTTAGCGTCATCTTTTAGATAGTCTAAAACACTTTTATTTATGTCTGTGCTGGAAAGCGCCGAGCCTTTCTTCATGTCTTTGAAAAGTCTTCTAAATGCACTGTTGGGATTTATTTCTCTTGGGACTGGAGTTGTTGGCGAACTCCAAGAAAGGTAACCACCAAGGGTTTCATTTAGGCCCGATGAGTCGACTTTTATGCTAGCAGGTTCGATAGAAAGCTCTAAGCTTGGGAGAAAACTGTCTTGACCAATTTGTTTAGCAACGACTTGATCAATGGATGCTCTTTGGACTCTTGCCTCTTTTGGACTTGGAGGCCTTTGGCAACTCAGTAGACCACCTGTTGTAGTATGGTGAGTTCCCATTTGCTTTAAGTTTAATCCAGTATGAACATTGACTAAGTTTTTGATAGGTTCAAGCGGTGACGTCGCCGCTGCCAATTTATAGTCTTTTCCCTCAGTTTTAGGATTCCAAGACTTTGCAGGGCCAACGCCGTTTGGCATGTAAAGGTAAGCAAGTCTGACGGGAGACTTTGAAAATGAACTAGCTGACATAGCATCAAGAAACGGCAAGCCTAGAGTTATGCCACCTGCACCTCTTAGAACTGTTCTTCGATTCATTTTTTTCATGTAAGACTCCTTATTTGAGTTGAAATTGAGGACTGCTTATGACTGTTTTGACCAGAGATGAAAACTTGAAGTCATCTCGTATTGTATTTTCAATCATTTTATTGATTAGGAAGTTGTCGTAGTAGTAGATGCTGCGACCAAGAGAGTAACTCAAAAGTTTTTTTGATAAGTTGCGGAGGTACTTAACTTTATTTTGCATCAGATAGCTTTTAAGATTATCTAGATTCTCTAGCCTATGACCACTTATTTCACTAGTAGCGTCGACTTTCGCATTTTTATAATGAGTTCTCCAGCGGCCAACTACGTCATAGTTTTCTAAAACCAATCCTAAAGGATCTATTTTTTTATGACAGCCTCGACAGGCGGGGTTGTCGCGATGTTTTTTGAGTTGATTTTTAAGAGTAAATGTTTCTGTGGCTATATCTTCTTCCGGTAGTACGACGACATCCATCGGTGGTGGAGGTGTAGGTGTACCGAGTAGTACACTTAAGACCCAGTTTCCTCTGATGATAGGGCTAGTCCTCTGACCAAAAGATGTCATGGTAAGGATACTGGCATGACCGAGGATACCACCGCGCTGCCCATTGTTGAAACTTACTTTTTTAAATGAGTTAGTTCTTTCACCTAAACCATAAAGCTTACTCAGACGGCCATTTATAAAGCTGAAGTCAGCATTAAATATATCTAGAACTGAGTGGTCATTTTTAACCATGTAATTAAAGCTCATAGCAGTCTCTTGCCACATGTCATTTGCTAGCTCTTTACTGAAGCCTTTGTAGATGTCTTCAGTAGGAGCATCGTGACTAAGTATGCCGTCAAACCTTAACCACTGACTGGCAAAGTGCTTGGCTAAACGATCGGATTTCGGATCTTTGAGCATACGTATGATTTGTGAGTTAAGAGTCTCTTCGTTATTTAAATTGTCAGTAGAAGCAAGCTTCAGAAGTTGCTCATCTGGAGGACCGGCCCATAGGAAGTATGAAAGTCTAGATGCGAGGTCGTAGTCACTGACTTTTTTTGATGTTTTTTGTTCGATTCTAAAAGTGAAATGGAAAGATGAAAAAGCTCGAATCACCATGACTCGTGAGGCAAGAGGGATACCATACTTTAAGCTGTCATTTAAAAAGTCCTTGACCATTTTGTGCAAATGACCTTTGTCAGGAGGCCTTCTATAAACTTTGTATAGAAAACGGTAGATTATGGGTTCAAAAAGTGGCGTTACTTTGACGATATTTCTCTTGTCAGTTGAGAACCTTAGAAAGTTTAGTATTTCCAAAGTTCTATTGTAGTCGGCGAGTTGTTGACCAGAGAGATGTTTGGCGGCAGTTGATTTATCTAAATGAATGAGGCTCTCAACATTTTCGACAAACTTTGTGTGTTTACGCCGGTCGTTACTTTGCTTTTTGTAGAGCTCGCTTTTGGATACTTGAAATGAAGATAGAAAAGTAGAGACTGCATCATTCGTCGCTTTCGTTATTTCTTTTGTATCACTTGTTCTCAAGAACTTTAACTTTTGCCATTTTTTAAGAGCGTCTATTCCTTGTGAGCTTTTTGAGGCAGATGTCGAAAAGTAGTCAACAGCACGCTTGAGAAAAATCGGGGCGACTCTATGCTTGGCTGCGATAGTCTCTATGTCACCCCGTTTCCCTTTGTTGAAAATGACAGCAGCTGAAGCTTTCATCAATTTATATAAATAGACCTTAGAATTGAAGTTCTTTGGGTAAATTTTATAGAATGAGTAGAGCTTGTTTTCTAAAGATGTTTCGTAGTCTGCGATCGATAAATGAGCTATGTCGCTTTGGTTGAATTGAAGACCTTTATCTATATCAAAACTACTATGTGAGGAGATTGTTTCAGCTGCTTCGATGTACTTTTCTAACTGGATTGGCGAGACACTCATAAGTTTAGCGTCGTTTGAGAAACCTTGATTGCCGCCACCGTCACCAGGGAAGTCTTTGCCAAGATTTAAGTCTAAGCCAGTTATATCTTTAACTGTGTAGTCGTACTCATAAGGAGTTAATCGTCGAATCAGGGTAGTGGAGTTGAACTCAACTTGCTTGCTCTCTAGGGTATAGATGATTTTTTCAAAGTAGTGAGTCAGTTGCTGACGTTGTTCATCCGTTATATCCTCATCTTCAGGTGGCATGTCGCCAGCTTTTATACTTTCATAGGCATGTTTGATAAGCTCATAGTCTTGGAAGATAGCTTGAGGTGTTTTAAAGACATCTAAGGCAAAATCGCCTTTTCTCTTTTTGGCATTGTGGCAATCGGTACAATGTTTTTTGAGAAGGTGAGCGAGGTTAGTTGAAGAGACTTTCGGCATAGATTTATACTTTACTAAAGTTTCATCCGAAGGTTGTATTAGCGAAAGAAAGGCTTTCAACTCTCTTTGTTTTTGTAGTTCTTTTTGTTTTTTCGCTTCTGCAATTCTCTCAAGTTCTCTTTGTTTTTGTAGTTCTTTATCTTTGGCGATCTGAGCTAAACGAGCAAGTTCCCTTTGCTTTTCTAAATCGTCGACTTGTGCAGTAGTTTCTTGTTCACTACCAAAGATGTGGTCCAGGATGTTTTGTTCTACAACTAAGTAGTATCCAACTGCAGCGATGATGATCACCATCAGAACTAGTGGATTGACTTTAAAAGCTTGAGACTTTTTAGACGCACGTCTTGCTCGGTTAACTTTCAATTTTGTTTTTTGTACTTGAGCGTTGAGTTGTGGGCCGCTGACTTTAGACTTCTGTTTATTCTCTTTTTGAGGGGGGACGTCATCTGTCACAGAGTCTATTTGATAATAAAGCTTGTGCAATTTATCATTTAGTTCAGCATATGACTCTATTTTTTCAGGAGTAAGAATCATTTTCCGAACGAGTTCTTTTAGACTGTTAAATTTTTCTTGTTTAAGAATCCAAGGGAATTGATAAAAGTTACTGGAAGATTGGCTCAGATTTTTTTTAGTCCAAGCGCTGTAGTTTTCAGAATGATCGAAGAGTAAGAAGTTTATGATCTTACCAGTTTCTCTCACAGAATTTGCAAGTTTGGCGCTAGCTTCAAGGTTATCTACTAACTCAAGTAACACAGCGTCGGAAAGTTTGAGTTCGTTGTTATCTAGATAAAGACTGTTTGGGTCAATCTCATTAAAGAATAAGCCTTTGGTAGTAATAGCTTCTAGGGCATCGCAAACTTTAAACAGAATTCTAAATAGAGACTCATTGGTAATTTCAGTTTTTGAATTAGATAGTGCTTCAAGTTTAGAGTCATACCACGGTCTGAGTATATATAACTCACTTTGATCCGAGAATATTTCTGTATCTGGAGCAAACTCATCAAGCTTTTCAGATAACTCATGAATAAATGCTTCATCTGGAGGAGTAAAGACTTTGACGGCAAATGTCTTGTCGTTTTTAAAACCACAGTAGCGTTGGATTGATCCGTCTGTTGGAATCTTTTCTATGAGAAGTAAATCACCAACTTGCTTTGGAATAGTTAGAGATGTATTACACGCTGGACAATCAACAACAGTAAAACAGACTTGATCGGTTATGTCTATTTTTGAAGCACATCCAGTGCAGAGTATTTTAACTATATCTTCGCTCAAAACTTGATCCAACATTTGAAATTAAATTCAAAAGTTTAAACATTAAAAAATCTTGTCTGTTACAAATAAGCAGTTTTAAGTTTGAGGTTTTATCTAGAGTGATGAACTATACCGCGTTCATGAAAAGCACCTTAACTGTGACTGTTAAAGAGATACTTTTGAGAATAAATCTCTATATAAATTTCACAACGGAGTTTAGCTCTTCTATTCATTTCTGTTACATAGGAAAAAGGAAAGGAGCTTTTATGAAATTTATTATTTGCCTGATTTTAGTGATTACCTTTACGTCTTGTAAGACAAACGAACATCCATTGCAGAAAATTTATACAGATAGAGGTTATACAGAGGTAGATCTGCCTAAGCCTGGAAGTGAGCTTCCAGAAGGTTTTTTTGATAATGTTAAGTCTGAAAAAGTTATAGATATTTCTTATTTTCCTGAGGGACCTAGCTATAGGCCGTCAGATAATAGTCGTTTCTTTTCCGGGAGTCACGATTTAGCGAGAATTTCAGAAGACGGAGAGAGAATCACGGTATTTAAAAACTCTGGTGGAGGTGGTACGCACTTTTTGCCAGATGGTTCCGTTCTTGTTGTCGGAGTGGCTGGTTTAAGAAGATTTTATCCTGACGGAAGTATAGAGTTGATTGTTGACGGTAAAAAAGTCGGCAGCTGCAATGACATAACAATGGGAATTCACAAAGAAATTTACTTTTCAGTTCCTAGATCCAAAGCAATTTATCGAGTAAGTCCTGGGAAGAATGGTAAAATTGAAAAAGTTCTCAGTAAACCGGGCAATGGTTTAGATGTAGACTCCACTGGTAAATACCTTTATGTTCACAGAGGTAACATTTTCAGATACGAAATAAACGGCCCAGATAAGCCACTAGGTAAGGAAGAACTTTTTTATGAATTTCGCAAGCCTGGCGCAGGGCTAGATGGCTGTACATTTGATAGTTACGGAAACTTCTATTCTGTTCACTTTGCCAATGGTATGGTTACCGTTGTCAGTCCGAAAGGGAAATTAATTGGTAATTTTTTCAGTGGTGTAAAACCGGCAACGAATGCGACATTTTGGGGACCAGCACTTGACCAGCTAATGATTACGGCTGGAGCTCCGTCTAAAAAGAATACTCAGATTCTAAATGTTGACCTCGGCATTACAGGTTTTTGTGGTCATAAGGGGGATATTCACTACCCTAAAGGTATCATGCTCAAGGAAAGGTTTAATCCGGAAGACTTTATACCCAAAAAATAAAGACTGAGCCTTTTAGGGGAAATAGTTTTTATAGTCGATTTACTTGTGCTATATGACGTATTGCTAGTGTTTTAGGCAGCTTCTAGTCAGGAAGCTCCCTAGAAATGCTCTATGCCATTTTTAGACCAGTCATGGTTCCTGTACTGCTCGCAAAACGGTCAGTTTCTATCCCCATGCGTTGGATCATAGACTGTATCACTCGAGTTCTTTTACATACTCAGCACGAGTTCTTTTTAGTTCATCAAGCATGATCTTTTTATAGCTACTTTTGAGTTGTTTGTACTCTTCTTTATCGGCTAAGTTATAAAGCTCTTCGGGATCTTCTTTAAGGTTGTAAAGCTCGACTTTTCTTTCTGCATCAAGGTTTTGTATATATTTATAGTTGCCTTGTACGACTGAGCTCCACCAAGGGATGTTGAATAGTCGATGAGCGAGTTTCTTGGGATCATCTGGAATAGTTTTAGTTTCTTCGCCAAAGTAAATGTGACTAAAGGTTTGTAATACAGGGAAGTCCCAAGGATGATCTGGGTTTTTGAGTAAGGGCAGGATACTTCGACCGTCCATTCTCCAAGGTATTTTTATATCGCAGACATCAGCAATAGTCGCCGGTAAATCAGCTCCACTTATATGAGCTTTAGTGCTTTTGTTTTTGGCAAATTCTGGATAGGAAATAATCAAGGGTGCTTTTATAGCAGCATCGTAAGCGGCAAACTTTGATTTTAAACCGTGTTGTCCCCAGGCAAATCCTTGGTCGGAAGCAAAGATGATAAGTGTATTTTCATACTGACCGGTTTCTTTGAGAGACTTGATTAATGTGCCGACGCCTTCATCCATGGATGTGATGACTTGGTTGTACTGACGAATCCAGTCGTCGAGTGTATCACCGTGAATACGCCCGTAGTTATGGACGTTATCTTTTTTAAGAAGGACATTGCCATCTTTATCTTTTTCAAACTCAGTGCGTGTATTTAGATACTGTGGTTTACCGGGTCTTGGACCAAAAGTGTCTTTGGGAATATTTACTTTGGAGTTGGGATAGTCTTTGAGGTGACGGTCAGCTGGGGTGAATGGACCGTGTGGACCACCGTAACAAACCCATAAAAACCAAGGCTTCTTCTTGTCATTTTGGCGTATAAAGTCTTCGGACCACTTGGTGTAATTATCCGTGCTGTATCCAGGGACGTTGCCCATGTGCTGACCATTTATTTCTATTTCTTGGTCATAGTAGTAGTTGCGATAGTTCTTGGCATACTTGGGCCGATTCCAGACAATTTGGTGGTCCCAATCACGACCGTAGCCAGAGTCGTTGCCACTATGCCACTTGCCAATATGTGCAGTTGTGTAGCCATTTTTTCTAAATATAGCCGGCCAAAATGGTATGACTTTTGGGTCATAGGTACTTGAAGGATAGTTGCCTGTTAGAGTAACTGACTTTTGACCATGTTGAAGTAGACCGCTTAGTATTGTGAGGCGTGAAGCCATACACCAAGTGCCGATATATGCAGAGTCGAAGCGAACCCCTTGCTTTGCTAGAGAATCAATATTTGGCGTTTTGACCCAGTCATGTGCTTCTTCATAACATGAAACAGAACGAGTACTTTGGTCGTCTGTAAAAATGAATAAGACATTTGGTTTCTCTGCTGTTGCAGCAAACGTACTCAGTAGGATTAAAAAGAGAAAGCTTTTATACATGGGCAGCTTTTTTGAAAATTGCTGCCGCATCTTCGCAGCGTTGAGCTACTTCATTTAAAGACATGCCTGGTTTATAGATAGAAGAGCCTAAGCCAAAGCCATCGACTCCAGAGTTTCGCCACTCCTGCATGTTATTTGAGTCGACACCACCAACAGCAAAGATCTTTGTTGCCTTCGGAAGAACAACTTTCGCAGCTTGTATAAATGCTTTGCCGACCACATTGGCAGGGAAGAGTTTCAAACCATCTGCTCCTGCGTTAAGGGCTTGAAAGCACTCAGAGACAGTCATAACTCCGGGGTATGATAGCATCCCAAGCGTTTTGGAAGTCTTTATAACATCTGTATCTGTATTTGGCGATACCACGAGTTCACCACCAGCATCTTTGAGTTTTTGAACTTCTTCACATGTAGTAACAGTTCCAGCGCCAACAATCATTTTGTCTTTGAATACCTCAGATATGTTGCGAATACTCAAAAAAGGATTTGGTGAGTTTAACGGAACTTCGATCACGCGTATTCCAGCTTTATAGACAACTTCAGCTACGGCAACGGCATCTTCTGGTTTTACCCCGCGTACTATAGCGATGATCGGCATGTTTTTTAAAAGCGAAGATTTATCCACAAACTTTTCCTTCACATATCTTAGACATACCGAGGATAGTCGCGTCTGCGGCTGGAACCTTGATGACTTTTTTACCAAGGTTGGTCAGAGCCATAGTATACAACTCAATCATTCTATCTGAGCCACAGAGGTATACTTCTTGACTCTCTTTTGAAGCTTCTTTTACTTCTGAACCAATGATAAAACCTGAGAGGTATGAGTGAAACTCTTCAGAGCTAACTTTGGCAAATAAGTACTCTGTTCGAAGATGGAAAATACTATTGAGAATTGGGCCTGCATCTCTTGCTGCTAAGACACCTTTCATGAAAGCAGTTTCGTTAAACTCTGTATTTGAAATCTGTTCCTTGAAAATAGTGTTTTCACTGAGACTTCTAAAAAAGTCGCCAGTCATCCATGTAGTAAAGCTTTTTATTGATTCAGCCTCACACTCAACCCACTTAGCGTGTGTTCCAGGTAGACAGATGGTCTTAGCATTGGGGTACTTTTCAAGTATTCCAAAGATCTGAACTTCTTCACCTCGCATAACATCGTGCTTACCATCTTGCATTTGGTGACTAACACCACCAAGGATTTTAACGTCTGGGAAGCCATCTATTTCTACAAAGTTATCACTAAGCTTATCGATGCTGACTGGTGTAGAAGCATAAGGCGCTTCTTTCCAACCGTGCTTTGAGCCAACCATACCGCTTAGTCTAACTGGAGTGTCGGCGGGTAAGTTAAAGTGTGCTAAGGCGTTTTTGAGAATGTCTTCAAAACCAACTTCTTTGGCTTTTCTTAAGCCATTTTCAGATGAGAAATGGTTGGTGACTTTGCCGTACTCTAGTAAATATACTCTGAGGTTTGTTGTACCCCAGTCACAAAAAATAGTTTTCATAATTCTGTACTCAGATCTTCTTCGGTTGGAATTTTTTCAGCTTCGTTAACTTTAGGTGTTCGCGAGATGATTTTTTTAATTGATACTTGTATGGCAAGAGCGATGCTCAATAAACCCGTGGAGACTCCAATCAATACACTGCGGCCGTGAGTGTCGTTGAAGCTAAGAATAAGTATCCATAAGCCAATTATGATTAAGCTATACATAACCATCTGAGCTGGAAATGGATCAAACGGGGCTTTAAGAGAGTCGGTTTCGAGAGTTTCTTCCATTTTAATATTTCTCTCTTGAATTCTTAATGCGCCTTCATCGACAGTTTTCTTTTGCCATTCAAAAAAGAATAGTAAAAGAATAGGTAAAATGACACCAACAACGACTTCGACACTCTTAGAGTTTTCTGCGAGGTATTGAGCTATGCTGTAGAGAGAACTCTCTTCAGTAATCATTGGATTATTGGCGATGCCGAACTTCAAAGTCAAACCTATGCCAAAGCTGACTAGAGCGACGATAAGCATTTCCTTTATACCGACTTTCTTACTAAATAAACCCCAGAGAGTTGGCGCAAAAAGAGGGACGACGAGAAGTGAGTTGATCGAGATGATTAACTTTTCAGCACCACCCATATAAGGCACTAGTATGGCGGCAACGACAAGAAAGACCCCAAGCAGTGCGGTAAATGTTCTGCCGGTATGAACTAGTCTTTTTTCAGATGCATCTGGATTAAGAAAGGTTTTATAAAAGTCATTTGTAAGAACACCGGCAAATACGTTTAACTGAGAACTCACCATGGAGGCAGTTGCCGAAAACATAGCGGCAATCATAAGTCCTAGAATGCCAGCAGGAAGAACGGACTGGGCCGCGAGTATATAAGCTTGTTCTTTATCGACGCCAGAGACTTGACCGCGATAGAGAAGTGGTGGTAGAAGCCAGAAAAGTGGAGTGACAAGGTACATAACTCCGAAAAGGTATGAGGCCTTTTTTGCATCCTTAGGGCTTTTTACAGATATGAATCTTTGTACAAAGGCCCACTCAGCACCGATCATGAAGAAATGGATCATCACCCAACCACTTAAAAATAACCAACCATATGAGTCGGTGGTTAGAGAAAAGAATCCTGCCGGAACTGCAGCTTGGTAACTTTCAAAACTGCCCATGTTGGAGATCATCAGTATAGCAACGATGAGAACAACAACAGTGAGCACGATAAACTGGAGAACATCTGTCATGAGAACGGCCCAGAGCCCGCCTTGCATGGTATAGACAACAACGATCGTTCCGAAGATAATGATGACCCAGTTTATATCCAAAGGAACTAAGGCGACGATCAACACAGCTAGGGCGTAAAGTGATACAGAGACTCCGAGAATCCTCTTTATGAGCATGGTCCAAGTAAAGAAGTGTAGACCTGTTTTGCCAAAGCGAAGACTGACAAACTCTGCCGGAGTCGAAACTCCCAGTTTGTTCCAATGACCCGCGACAAAGTAGCCAATGAGTAGTGCAGCGACTCCGTAGCAGGTATTTATAACAACAGCGACTATCCCATGTTCATAAGCTATGCCTCCCCAAACAACAAATGTACCAGCAGAGAACATAGTCATAAAACCACTTAAACCAGAAGCCCACCAAGGAGAGCTGCGGTTTGCCGAAAACATCTCCTTTTGATTCGTGTTTCGTTTAGACGAGAGGGTACTTATTGTAAAAAGACCGATGGCATAGAGAAATAAAGTTAGATAGTCGGCTTTAGTCATAGAGTCACCAAGCTCATGTTCGATTTCATTTTGTCAGATGGCTCAACGCCTATACCTGGAGAGTCGGTAATGGTGTAAAACCCGTTCTCACAAGTCAGTGCATCATTTGTAAAGTGTCTAAACGGCCCAAAGACAGAGTGTTGGAACTCATGAGACTTAACACTTTTAAGGGCTGCAGAAGCTTGTAGACTAGCGGCTAAGAATATGCCAGAACCGATAGTTGCATGTGGGATGATATCTAGATTATGAGCTTCAGCATAACGGCCAATTCTCATAAACTGAGTTATACCAGTGTGGCCCATTTCAGGTTGAACGACATGACAGGCTTTATTGTCAATTCTTAGGCGAGCGTCATATACAGTTCGCCACTCTTCACCAACAGCGATAGTTTGTCCAGATTGTTGAGCCACGTTTTGTAGACCGTTCACATCTTCGGTTGCAATAGGAGCTTCTAGAAACCACGGATTGTAAGGACTCATTTGGCGCGCAAGTTCTATGGCCTCAGTGCTTGAGTGAGCCCAGTGCATGTCACAGCATATTTTGAAATCTTCGCCAAGAGTTTCTCGCAATTCTTTTATTTCAGCGACGGCACCATCATCTGCAACTGGTAGAGCAAACTTAACAGCGTTGAAACCTCTTTCTTGCCAAGATTTAGCAAGGGCACAACGTTCTTGCAGAGTATCTTCTGGAAGTCCAGAAACGTAAGCGTGGATTTCCTGGTGATACTGGCCGCCAAGTAGTTTCATAACAGGTAAGCCAGAGAGTTTTCCGGCTATATCCCAAAGGGCTATATCTATCGCCGCAAGTGCATCGAGATAAAAGCCGCCAGTATAACCTCGGACTCTCATCAAGTCATAGAGTTCATCATGTATAGCTTCTACATCAAATGGGTCTCGACCAATAACGAATCCGCTTAAAAGGTCATTGATTATTGCTGCTGTTGCTTGAGGAGCAATAATGCCATAAGTTTCGCCCCAGCCTTCAACGCCATCTTTGGTTAATATTCGGACGACAAGAGAGCGGTTCTTTTTTACATAGACTGTGCGGTTTCCTTTGCGGACAAAGTATCCAGCCGAATTGACCTTTTCACCTTCGCGAAGTGACCCCAAGTACGGTTTGTCTTGACTGAGGTCGACGATGTAAACTTCAACTTTCTCTACGAGGTCTTTCATTTGGCGACAGCCTGTAGATCAAAGAGCATACGGTCGATGTCATTCTTAGTAAATTCATCCATTTCAGGAAGTGGTGCCCTAACAACAACATCGTTATCTATACCACGTTTATCCAAGACATACTTTGTTAGTCGCATACGGTAAATGATCTGAGAAACCAAAAGAGGTAAGCTAGCGCGATATAGGTCTCTGGCTTTTTCGTGACTTCCTTCTGAATGAGCTTTGTAGATAGCGACGTGTAAGTCGATCAATTCAACAGCAGGCATAGCACCTAAAGCGCCGCGATCGAGCTCATCGATCATATAGCGCGATCCACCACCACCAATAACTCCGACTAAGTGAGGGATGTCCGTTTTTTCTAAAGCTGTAATAGCAGGGCCAGATGGGAGTGTTTCTTCTTTAACGTAAGTGATCATCGGTGTTGCTTTGACCAAGTCGATGATGTCATCCACAGCGAGTCCTGCGCCGATAGGCATGGGTGCATTTTGAAGGATGATTTGTGCTCCAGTTAGAGACTGTGAAACTGTCGCAAAGAATTCTTTATGAGCTTCTATGTCTTTACCAAGTCCATGTGGCGCCATGATCATAAGGTAGGTTATGCCAGCATTTAGACAGCTTTTTCCAGCGGCTATGACTTCATCAGTCGTTTGAGCACTAGCACCACCAATGATTGGAACTTGGCCGTTGACTTCTTGTGTGACGAGTGAGATAAGAGAAGCTCTTTCATCCAAGTTCATAAAGTTGTATTCACTAGCAACAGCTGGGCAAACTACGCCATGAGCACCATTTTCTAAAGCAAATTGAATAACTTTCTTTTGAGCTGCAAAGTCAATTGTATTATCATTGGCAAAGAGAGTAGGGATTACCGGGAAAACGCCCTGTAGTTTTTGATCTTCAGAGTTCATATAAATCCTGTATAGCTATTGGTTTAACAGGAAGATCCAGAGAGAATTAAGAATCTTAACAGATGTTTTGAAAAATTTGTTAAGTTTGTGTTTTAGAGGACTAAGAGAGGCTAAGGCAATATGAGAATATTGCCTTGTAACTTTGTTATTTCTTTCGCCAAATGCGCATGTCGTCGACATGAATGTTTTTAGCAACGAGAAGTCGAATCATCGTTTTAGTCTCGTGAGCAAAGCCAGGGGATGTATATGAACCAATAACTTTGCCGTTAATGGTACAGGTGACTTCATTGCCTTTGACAGTTGCGTAGACTTGGTGCCACTTCCCAGTTTCTAGAGTATTTGGAAACTCTTTGCCTTTTTTTGTGAGTTCTTTTTTCTGTGCCTCACTTAGAGTTTTATTCTTTCTGGCGGTGCGGATAGTTTGTTTCATCTTACCAGTTTTGAGATCTTCAATTTTTACAGAAGAAGGGTTGATTGTGACATTGAATAAATGACCCGCATGAACACTTTTTTCTCCTATGTCAGTAAAGTTTAGGTGTATGGTGTCGTTTGGATCATCGAACTTAAGTTTAAGCCCAATCGTTCCATCTTGAAAAGCATATGTATGGCGGACAGACGTCGCGTGCCAAGCAACTTTGTGAGTGTAGATGTACATATGACCGTCGCGTAGATCTACTTGTTTATTTCCTTCGGCAGTTTTGTCCGAACTAGTTGTCCAGCCATTTCCGAGCTCGTCTTTTTCTTCTTGGGATTCTGAACGTTCAAAATCGTCCTCAAAGATGAGCTTTCCAAAGTCTTCTTGGGCGGTCAGACCAATAGAGAATAGTAAAAAGAGCAGGCTTAAGTATTTCATGTTTTTCCTTTTTATACAAGTAGGTCTTCGATTAGGCCAGTACTATCGCCAAATTGTTGTTGGTCTATTCCGGAAGCTTTTAAAAGAGTTAACCACAGGTTACACAGAGGTGTTTTTTCTGGCATGATAAGTTGCTGGCCAAGTTGAAGGTTCTGGCGATTTCCGGTAATGATTGCGGGGCAATTGTTGAGGTGATGTACATTTGAAATGTTCGAACCATAACTCAGTGTTGTTGTATCAAACAGACTTTGGCCATTTTGATCTTCAGTCTTTTTGAGTTTCGAGATGAAGTATGCTAAAAGTTCACTTTGTTTCTCATCGCGAATTTGGGAGTTTTGGTATCTTATACCACGTGCATAGTGAGTCATGTCATGAGCATTTGTTGCTAAACCGAGACTGTCGAGAAGAGACTGCACGGGTTGGCGGTAGGTGAAGACTCTGGTGCTGTCAGTTTGTAGAGCGGCAATCATAAGATCGTACATGAGCTTTATCTCATCGTAGCCTTTGACGGTTTTTGCTGGTGGTTTAACAGTGGCTTTAGGCTTTGGTTTATAGAGCCAGTTGAGCTCTTTTGCTAGATTTGTCTCGATGTTTCGGACAGACTCCAAATACTCATTTAGCTTATCTCGATCATTGGCACTTAGCTTTTTGTTGACTCTTTTGAGATCTGTTAAAATTATGTCTAATGAAGACTTCTTTTCATTGATCATATGTTGCTTTTGCTTTGGAGTCATTTTTTCATTGCCAAAGAGTTTATTGTATAGCAAGAAAGGACTTTTCAGGCCAGAAAGTGGCTTGCCGCTGTTATTCCATGAAGCCGATAGTCCAGGACCATGACCATTTTGCGACTCTGCTCCAACGCAATCTAGTGGCATAGAAGAGTAACGGTTGTTTTTGCCCCACTTAGCCGCAGCTACTTGGTCTACTGAGATGGTGTTATGAAAGCTTTTTCCTGGAACTCCATATCGATTGGCACCAGTCAGGTAGAATGTACTGCCCCAGTGACCTTCATTCAAAAACTTATGCTGTGTATTTTGAATGATCGTAAAGTCATCTTTATACTTCTCAAGCGGTTTGAGACCAGGAGTTATTTGCCAGTTTTTACCACTTTCATTGGTGCTCGGGAACCAAGTTTCTTTGGTTACGCCCCAGCCAAAGCAGAGGAAGATCATACGTTGAGGCGATGGTGCTGTTTTCTCTTTGCCAAAAGCATTTGATTGAAGTGAAGCTAAAAATGGCAGGGCGAGGGTGGTACCTGCACCTTTGATAAAGTGTCTTCTATTTATTCCAGTCATTTTTAAATCCTCTTAGTTTTTAAATTTGAAAGATTTTGAGTTAACGATGGCATGAATAATGGAGCGAACGGTTTCGCCATTTTTATTCATATGATCGTAAATCCTTGAAATGTTATCTTGGTCAGAGAAGCTGACTTTGCGGCCAAGACTATACTCAAGCATGTTCTGGATAAGTCCTTTGTAGAAATTTTCGCTTTGTGAGTGGAGTATGTCTCGCAATTCTAGGTATGTGTTAAACTTTGGTCCGTTGAAGATTTTACCAGATGGATCAACAAGTGACGACGTTTTGTTGCGATTCACTTTTTTACGCCATTTACCTGTTGGGCCGAAGTTTTCCAGACCAAAACCAATAGGATCAATTTTTTTATGGCAATGAGCGCATTGAGGCTGTTCTTGGTGAGCTATGAGCATTTGGCGAACTGTTAAACCTTCTCCCACTTCAGCTAGTTGAGGGACATTTGCCGGTGCCGGTGGTGGTGGATTGTTTAGGATCTTACGCAAAACCCAAGAACCTCGTTCAACTGGCGATGAATAAACTCCGTCAGAGCCCATGGCATGTATGGCGGCCATACCAGTCAGTCCACCTCGTACAGAACCTTCCGCAAGTTTAACTTTGCGAAAGTGAGTACCCTTTATAGCTGGGATGTCGTAGTGCTGAGCTAGTAGTGAATTTATAACAATGAAGTCGCTTTTAACAAGGTTGTTGGCCTTTAGATTATTTAGGGTTATATACTTGATCGTTTGATAAACTTCTTCAGCGATGTTCCATCTCATAGTCTCATCAAAAGTAGGGAACTTTCCTGTATCGTATTGGAAAAAACTAAGTCTTTCCATATCCAACCATTGATAAGTAAATGAACGGATAAATTTCTCAAACTTCTTGTCGGCTATCATTCGATCTATTTGCTGTGTTAGAGTCTGTTTACTCGAAAGTTTACCTTCTTTGGCAAGAGTTAGTAGTTCTTGGTCAGGCTGCTCACTCCATAAAAAATAGGCAAGCCTAACGGCTAATTCTCTTTGACTGAGTTTGGTCGATTTATCTTCCTGTACTTGTTCAGAGAGGTAAAGGAAACCTGGCGAGGAGAGGATTATGGCAAGTGGATCAACTATAGCTTCGAGAGCATTTTCATGTAGCTTGAGTTTACTCTTATAAAGCTTTAAAAGTTTAGCTATGTATTCTTTAGATGGAGCATCTTGCCTAAAGGTTTTCTTGGCAAAGTTTTCAAGAGTTTCGATAACCTTTTCATCGCTAGGGTTTTCCTTGAAGTCTACGAGGAGGTTTTCTACGAGTTCTGGGCCTTGGACCTTCAAGGGACCTTCCCACTCGACCCAATCAACCCATAGAGAAAAGCCGAGAGTGCTGCGGCCATTTATTCGTCTACTTTTTGCTTGTTGTGCTTTGGCGTTTATCTTAGTTTGCTTTTCTGATAAAAATACTCTGTTTTGCTTGTCGTTTATATAAACAGTCGCTTCGATAATCTGTGGCTTTTTATAATTTGAGGTTATGTGGAAAGTTTCGAGTCGCTCTAGATCGTCTTGTTCTTTTGACTTGTATCCTAAATCGAGAAACGACCTTTCTTCTGTAGCTGTTTGAGTTCGACCTACAGCCGCACGAACTTTATAGAAACCACTTGGAAGCTTTTTGTTTTCAAGGTAGACAGACTGAATTGGATTTGGATGATTAAGACTTAGTAGCGCGCCTTTTTTAGAGAGAGGATGCATGACGTAATCAAGCTGTGGTAGGTAAAAACGATCTTGACCAATATAAATACTTTTGACGCCTCTCTCGCTGTCAAAACCAAACTGTTGAGGAGTCTTTTTGGGATCTTTAGAGTTCGTATAACTAAATGCTCGAGCCATTTTTTCTTCTCGTGCAAGTACTATGTTTTTGATCCTTTTAGTTGTCGTTTGCTCAGGTTCTGTTCTGGCTTTCATAAGCTTGTGATCTGAGTAGGTGACAAAGCTTTCTTTCAGAGCTTTTTTTGCGATGATAAGGTATTGTTCAATTTGATTTGCCGACATAAAAAGAGAGCCGCCATTTGTGTTGAAGCTTCCACTGGCATGGTCTGCAGGTAGGTTGTCTACATCTACTTTAACGCCTAGCAGATTCTTCATGGTGTTGGCGTACTCTGCTCTATTTAGTCGTCGCATGACTGTTTCATTTCCTGAGTCACTTAAAAGTTTTCGGGCATCGACTAATTTTCGTGATAACATCTCGAGAAATTCAGCTTTATCTTTTGCCTTTGGTTGAGTTTCATCTTCAGGAGGCATTTCATTTGAGTTTATAGAGGTCAGTATTTTTTGCCAGCGATCGGCATCTTGTACAGAGTTGATTTTAAATGAAAACCCATCATCTAGTTGGACCTTACCTTTTTGCTTTTTAGAATTGTGGCAGTCAGTGCAGTAAGATGTGAAAAAGCTTCTGAAATCTTCGTTTATTTGTATGTGCCGTTCTTGAGCTAGAGTGCTTAGGCTGAGTAGTAGAACGTATATGAAAAGTGTGCGCATAAAGTTTCCTAGTTTTCCGGGTTCCAAAAAGTATCGAGACGGTTGGTTTTAGTAAGCAAGTATGAAGCTGACTTTGCTTCTACATGTCCATCGATATAGGTAGAGTTTGCTTTCTGTAGGTGACGGGCGATATGCCACTGGTCTGTAGTTAAGTACGCCGGCGTCATATGAGAGTTTCTGGTGGTGGACCAAAAGCTATATGAGTCCATCAGTAGTAAAGTTTCTGAACCCGATGCACTTAAGATGGGAGTCGCTGCTATACCGGCATTTCGAGGGTCGCCAATAAGGTATACGTTAAGAGCGGAGTGAGTTTTCTTCCCAGTCATAGGAACGCCGTTTGGACATGTCAGAACTGGAATGGACTTGTCTGATTCAGGATTGCTAAGATAGTTGTTGGAAGTGAGTTTCCTTACCCAACTAACTCCCTCAGTATCGAATGAAGGCGCGTATGATTTGTTTTCTTGTGCATATGAGTGAATGACCAAAGCTAGTTGACGCTGGTTGCTCATGCAAAGCGCTTGTTGAGCCTTGAGGCGGGCTTTACCTAAACTTGGCATAAGTAGAGTTGCGAGTATACCAATGATGGCTATGACAACGAGTAGTTCTATAAGAGTAAATTTTTTCATTTCTGTTAATCACTAGGTTTTGTTTCTTTAGAGGGAAGATCCAGAGGGAATAGAGAATCTTAACAGTGAAATGATTTTTTATGGAAAGTTTCTTGGTTGAGGGTGTCGACGGTTTTAGAGTTCAACTAGTTCTATGAAATCTGCTAAAGACTTTTTCTGACTGTCGTTAAGTTGATTTTTAAAAACAGTGATTTTACGAAGACTCCTCATCTCATTTAAAAGGTCTAGGTTTTCAAGGGTTTTTACACCTCGAAGGTCAAGTTCTAGGAGTTGGAGCCCGTTTAGTTCCTGCATATTTCTGGTGTGTGAACCAGTAAGGGTTAACTTTAAAGGGTCGAGAATTTTTAGAAAGCTTATAGAATTGGGGGTAGTTTTAACTTTGACTCTGAGGCGATGTAGTCTTTGACCTTTAATTGTGATGGCGCGGTTATTGGCATCATATGAAAAGTCTATTTCGGGACAAGTTGGATTGTTTATTTCAAGTAGAGCTCGAATAATCATGAGGTACTCTTCAGTTGGTCGCTCGTGGTAAAGGTCATAGAAGACGATGCGCTCGATGAGACTTTTAGGTTGAAAGGCTGTGCCGTTTTTAAATTTATGAAGAAGTTGGATCAGGACCTCTACCGGGAAGTGCCCCTTGTCATTTACTAAGTGGGCATACTCTTTGACGTAGGGAATGAGGGCGACGATATTTGGCGGCGTCGGGTTTCTTTCTAAAACTTTGAGAGCACTTTTGAAGTCTTGTTTTATAAAGTAAACCCATATAAGCTTGCCCCATGAAATAGAGTCTCTTGGTGGGTTCTGTGAAAGAACGAATATGAGTTGCCTTTCAGACTCTTCCAATGCTTCTTTGAAGACCTGTTGGTCGGTATAGTAAACCGGCTCCGACATGCGCCGGGCTAAGTAAAGGGCTTCATTGGCATTTTTAACTAGCTGCTCTTCAGAAGCTTCTTTTTCATCTAGGTACTTTTGCAAAGAGGTTTCGGCAACGGTGCGACTGTCGCGTAACTGGTTTATGAATATTCCTGTCCCAACTACAAGGATTAATAAAAGAGAAAGTGTTATGAAACTTGGGACCAGATTGCGTCTAACAAAGAGGGAGGTTTCGCGAAAGAAGCCAGCTTGTTCAACAGTCGTGCTATAGCCAGAGAGATAACGAGAGATGTCGAGGTGCAAAGCTTCGACAGACTCATAGCGACAGTGTGAGTTTTTATGGCGTGCTTTTTCAATAATGGCTTTCAGGACATTGTCATTTATCTCTGAACTTATGGTTTTAGGCGAAGTGAATTTTAAAGTCAGCAACTCTTCCAATACACAACCGAGGGCATATATGTCCATGGCTGCAGTTTTGGGCTCACGTGGCTTAGTTTGTTCAGGAGCCATATAGCCGAGAGTTCCGCTAGTTCTTATAAGTAGAGGACCATAGAGGTCTGGATCGAGAGTTATCTCTCTATCATCCATGTCATGCGAGTCTTTCGTTTCGCCATCTTGAGATGAAAGGACTACACCCATGCCCCAGTCACAAACCTGAACTTCGCCAAGTGGACCGACTTGTATGTTTTCTGGTTTTATATCTAAGTGAAGAACACGACGAGAATGAGCGTAGGCTATGGCTTCACACACACGTAGGAATATATTTAGCCTCTTTGGAACAGGTGCTGAAATAAGGTCTTTTTCTGCATTTAAGTCACGAAGGACTTCTCTTAGTGAACGACCGCGTTTAAACTCCATCGTAAAAAACGGCGAACCTTGTTTGTCGATACCAATGTTATAGAGGTTGATTATACCGGGATGAGCGAGACGCGCGGTTATGTGAGCTTCTCTTAAAAATGCATCGTAGTCAGCTCTTATGAGTTCTTTTTTTGGTTTGGCTAAAGCGACATACCGAGCCGCTCGTAGGTCGTAGACTTTGTAAACTTCTTTCATCCCGCCTTTACCAATCAATAGTGCTTCTTGGTAACGTTCGTCTATATGGGTAAGGGCCTCATACAGTGGAGATGACTCTTCTTTTGGCAGTTCTTTTTGGACTGTAGGGTCAGCATCATCATAAAGCTCATTGGCAAAAGAACCAAGCTTGTCGAAGGCGCTTACATATGAGTCTTGTTCAATCACCTTTAACGTTTCCTTCTAGGGTGAAACGCAGTCTTTTTATTTCATCGCGTAAGCGGACCTTTACTCGGTTCCTCAGTACGTAGACACTCTCTTTGCGGATATTTAGCTTATCGGCTATTTCATCCCCAGACTTTCCCTGAAGAGAGAGAGCAAGTACTTCAAAAGCGTGCCCAGAAAAAACTTGCTTTAGTTCATTTAGCGCTAAGTCTACAATGTACTGTTGCCACTCTTTTTCTATTCTTTTATCGACTTCGGGTTGAGACGTTCTAAGTTCCTCAAAAATAGTGTTGTCGAGTTCTATTTCATTGTTTTTATGTTTGTTGGAGTGATACCACGTTATGGCAGTACGTCTGATAAGAGTCGATAACCAATTTCGAAACCTTGAGCCATTTTCAAGTCTTTTATAATTTGAAAGACCTTTCCAAAGACGCATAAAAACCTGTTGTTTTAAATCATCTAAGTCAGAGCCTGAAACGCCCCAGCGAAGTAATACTTTTTTAACAAAGGGTTCATAGTACTTAAGTAGTTCATCCCAAGCGTCAGCCTGTTGTTCCACAGAAGCTCTTTGCAAAAGAGAGACTCTTGTGGGAAGATGATCTGTAAATAGCTGAGTTTTCACCACACATACACCTATTTGTTTATAAATTTCATAGGTTGATAGAGCGACTTTAAGTATTTCTTACATGAAATTTGAAATTAATTAGTCGACTAGGCTAATTTGTAAATTTTGATTCTTTAAATTTGCATGTGGTTGAGAGGAGATTATTAGACGTGATAGACAGAAATATTACTGGTTTTTACATAAATAAACCTCAATAGCAGGGCGATGCTATTGAGGTTTAAGGGCTTGGTGTGGTAAAAAAAGTTAAGGCTTCAAATGAGTTTTGAAGAATTTAAGAAGTCGTTTCGATGCATCGAGCTGATGAGGAAAAGTCCAGTCAGCAGGACTATGGCCTTCACCTTCATAGAGCGCGTATTCAACCTTTTGTTGACTAGCTCGTAGAGCAACAAAGACTTCATCGGATTGTTCGTAAGGAACAGCTTGGTCCATTCTACCGTGTAAAAGTAATAGTGGAGTTCGAACTTGATCCATTTTAAAGATAGGTGAGTGGTCGATGAAGTTTTGAGGCTTTTTCATTGGTGAACCCATCAGTACACTGCCCCAACTTGTCATGAGAGAGAAGATTCCATAGGCAGTGCCACCATCGTCCAAACTACACCAACGACTGGTATAGTTAGCATAACCAGCAACACTGACTGCAGCTTTGTAGCGCTTTGTTTGAGTGATAACGGCATTGACAATAAAGCCTCCATCACTTTGACCGTATATACCGATACGGTTTGGATCACTCCAGCCATTTTGAACAGCTGCATCTGCAGCGGCATTTGTTAGAGCAGTTAATCCAGGAATTCGCTTTGAACGGCCATCATTTAAATTCGCGGCAATTACGACAAAACCGTTTGCTGCAAAGTAGTGAGGGTTGGCGACGCGTAGGTCATCTCCTAAAGCAAACTTTGAAGGTGCAGCGAGATAACGAGCCGATGGATAAAGCAGTATGATGGTCGGGTACTTTTTACCTTTTTGGTAACCGACAGGTAGAACTGCAATGCTGTTGCGCATTTTTCCATTTGGGCCTTTGTACTGAAACTGGTGAACTTGGCCGAGTTTATTCGACTTCAATTTAGGATTTAGGTTTGAGAGGTTTTTGGCACTCACACCTATTCTCGCTCCCCATACATCGCGTGGAGCGTGTGGGCCTTCTGCGACAAATGATACACTTGTACCACTAGGACTCACTTGTAGGTGTTCGATAACCGGTGGAACTGAACCCGCGTCAAACTCTAAGCTGAGCTCGCTGCCTTTGACTTGCCAAAAGCGTAAGCCTTCTTTGCCTACAGTAACTAAGCGCGTGGCGTTTTCACTAAGTTTAACAATGGAGCTTGATGGAACATTTATCTCTTTTACTGCTGCATTCGCCAGTGGGATCGTCCATAGTTTGTTTCTACCAAGAGCAACGATGGTCTTAGTAGACTTTTCGAGATAAAGACTTGTTGCACGGTTCCACGCTTGTTGACTACCATCTTTAAGAACGGTCGGGGCGTTGTTACTGCCTAGAGTGATCTTCCAAAGTTTATCAGCAGCAAGGGCGATCATTGTTCTGCCATCTGGCATGAGAACGAATGGAGGCTTGTTGCGGCCTTGAGCTCTAAGCTGTTGTATCTTTGCAGGATTTGGGGCAGAACCAAGCGAGTCAAAGTTAAATGACTTAGCAACATTGGATGCTGAGCTTGAATTGTTAGGTGCTGAAAATTGATCAAGTGTTCGTGGATAATTGATTTTCCCTTTGGCATATTTCTGATGAATAACCCAAGCAACACCATGCTTTGTAGAACCACCCATGTCCGTAGGCCATAGCATGTCTTTTGTAACGCTTTTACCAGTTGTTATGTCGACAATCAAAGCAGCCGGGTTTGGAGGATTGATTGGTAATGGAATGGACTTTCCGTCTGACGATAAAACTCTTACGTGAGCATTTTTATCTTCCATCGGAGGTGGAGCAATAGACTTAAACTTAGGGTTTCCACCAGCTAGGTTATGGTAAAGTAAGAGGCGGCTGTCTGCAGACCATCGCAGTAGAGCAAATGCAGCGGAAACTGTTTGGTTTGACACTTTCTTAGCTTTTCCACCTTTACTTGAAATGATCCATAGTTTTGGGGATCCATCGCGATTACTTACAAAAGCTATTTTTGAACCATCTGGAGACCATGCTGGAGACCAGTTGTCGCCGAGTTTAGTGACGCGTCTAGGTTTTGGCTGTGACTTTCCGTTTTTTGGTAAATCAATCAACCAGAGATCTGCCCCACGACAGCCAGACTCCGATGATTGATCTAAAATTCGTTGTGTAAGTGCAGGTTTGATTACTTTTCGATAATCTTGGACTACGTAGAGTATTCTACTGCCATCTGGTGACAGTTGTGCAGGGACTTTGCCCGCATTAGTAGGGATACTAGGCATGCCAACAAAGTCATAAGAATCTGCAGATACACCAATAGTTGTCGATAGGATAAGGAATAAGAGTGTTAAAGTTTTATTGTAGAATGACTTGGAGCCACTCCTAAATTCACTATTAACCTTCCAAAATGTACGGGGTTCTTTTCTCAACATAGTCTTTTTAGCTCACTAATTAATAATTCAATGATTGAAATTAATCATGAATTCTAACAGCTTGACTATGGCGCTAATTACAAAATTGTGAATAAAACTTTATTTAGTTTAAATTTTAAGTATGGAAGCAGTGCCATTGCTTAAGAATAATCTTTTGATGAAAATAGACTTTTGGGGCGAGACTGAAAAGTTTTTCTCTGCAGTTCACTTTTATATGAACTACAGAATTATGAATTATACCTATAGAGTGGCGATAGTTTTAGTACCTTGACCATGTAGGTCATCGACACCGATGTCGAACTTGTGAAGAATAGAGTGAAGAGCATCCCCATGAGGTCTAGTTCCAGGTACATCTATAGAACGACCTGTTTTAACTTTTCCAGCAGCTCCACCAGCAAGTAGGAGAGGGATGTCAAAGTTTTCATGGACATTTCCATCGGCAATACCCGAACCAAACATAACTAGGCTGTTGTCTAGTAACGAACCATTTCCTTCATCTATTTGATCCATCTTCATGAGCAGGTCAGCAGTGAGCGTTGAAAACCACTTGGTAGTATTGTTGAAGCCTTCGACTTTATTCTTTTTATGATTGTTGTGCGACATGGCGTGGTGGTTGCCGCCATTTTTCAAAAAGCTATAGTCTATCTGACTTATACTGACGCCGTACATCATGGTGGCGACTCTTGTCGTATCTGTCCAGATTCCCAGCAAAAGTATGTCGAGCATGAGTTTTGTGTACTCTTCATGACTATCTGGTATTCCTTGGACTTCAGGCCTTTTAAGTTTCGGCATAGTCTTCGGTTTCCAGCTCTTTTTGGGTGGGTTGATTGTTTTCTCAAGCTTCATTTCTACAGCACGTAGACTGTCGAAGTACTGTTCGAGTTTTCCCTTATCGTTCTTACTGACTTTTTTGGCGAGGTCTTTTGCTTGAGACCAAACGCCATCGACTATAAACTGTCTTCTTTTTGTCATCTTTTTTACTTTTGGATCGTGATGCCCAAAAAGACTGTCAAAAGCGAGTAATGGAGCTAGCTCCGGTTCAATTTTATAGCCGGAAGCAGAACGTGAAATAGAGTTGCCATGTGACTTTGGTATGCCGCCATTTACACCTTGAAGGGGAGCTTCCACACCGAGATGTAAAGATGGTAAGAAAGTTTCTTTTGCATGCTTTTGAGCTATCAATTGATCGATGGAAACTTTAGAGCGCACGAAGCTATTGCTGTGTTTGGGAATAACCCCGTTTAAGTAACCGATAGTACTGACAATGTGGCCGCCAGCAGCCGTTAAAGTGAGTTTGTTAACAACGTTTATTTTGTCTTTGATGGGATTAAATGGCTCAAGAGTTTTTCCTAGTTTGAAACTTTTACCTTGACCAGAGTTCTGCCATGTTCCGGGATAGACCCCGTTGGGAAAGTAGAGTGACATGAAACGTTGTGGCGGCTTAGTGTTTGACGCGCCAGCACCCATGACTTCTAAAAATGGTAAGCCCAGAGATAGTCCAGCTGCTTTTAAGGCTGTTCGACGGTTTAGTTGCCAGTTTTTACTCATGTTGGTCCTCTTGTATCTTCTGGTTCCAGAATGGGTAAGACAGTATGACTCCTTCGATAAGTGAGTGAGACTTGTCTTTGTTTTTCTTCATGTGGGTGATGATTTTTTGAATTGCCGGTTCGTCGTAGTACTGAAGTTTACGGCCTAGGGCGTAACTCAAAACTCTTTCGATCAAGCTACGGCGTATATCGTTGCCTTTATACTTCAGGAGGTACTTCTTAAAGCCACTGATGTCGTTTGTCTTTATGCCATTTTTCAAAATCATTGATGAGTCAATCGGCACACCACGACGTTCATTATCACGCCACCTGCCGATGTTATCGTAATTCTCAAGAGCGAAGCCATAAGGATCGATGCGAGCGTGACAACTAGCACAGTTTGGGTCTTTGCGGTGACGTTCCAGTTTCTCTCTCAGAGTTTTCGCTCCAGGGACTTTAGCAGGAAGTTCTGGAACATTGTCCGGAGGTAGTGGAAGTTCTTCTCCAAAGATGGTGTCAACAATCCAAGCACCACGGTGAACCGGACTAGTGCGTCGTGGAAGTGAGGTCGCGGCGAGAACTCCGCCCATGGTTACCAGTCCACCACGAGTTTTGTCTTTAAGTTTTACTAATCGCATTTCGTCACCGGTTATTCCAGGTAGATCATAGTGTCTGGCTAAGTGCTCATTTAAAAAAGTGTAGTCTGCATCGATGAGCTCGAAGATATTTCGATTTTCTTTAAATACTTTTGAAATGAGCATTTCAGGTTCTTTTTGCATGAGTTGTTTTAGGTAAATAGAAACGCCGTTTATGTTGTCAATATTTAACCACTCTGTCGTAAATGTTTTGCAGAAATTTTCGAACCTTTCGTCGGCGATCATTCTTTGTATTTGTTTACGAGTGTTTTCTGGTTTGGCGATGGTCTTGTCTCTAGCCATGCGCAATAAGGACGCGTCAGGAATGGTTTGCCAGAGGAAATACGACAAGCGGCTTACTTTTTGGAAGTTATCTATTTCAGTACCAGTTTTCGGAGGTGTATTTCTATGAAGCATGAACTTAGGAGAAGTGATCAAGGTGACCAAGGCATCGCGAAAGGCATGTTCTAGGCTTTTAGTTTCATTGAATGTTTTATCGAATACACCGATCATTGGTTCAAGGTCTGATTGAGAGACCTGACGTTTGAAAGCTTTGACTGCATAGTAGTAGAGAAGCTTTCGGGCAGTTTCTTTGTTGGTTACTTTACTTAGTAGTCTTCGAGGATCTTTTGAGTTTTTGCTAAGGTAAGGGCCGGCGAGGGCAACTTTGCCAATAGAGAGGTTGCCAGCTCTTTCGTTTTTATGGCCATAAAGGGCATCATACTTTTTATTAAACTCTTTAAGCTTTTCGCCACACTCTTTGGGAAGATTTCGGTTGATGGCTTTGGCGACCATTTGTTTTATGGCACCATCCGAAATGTTCAAGATTTTTTGAGCTTGTTTGCACTTTAAAACACCTTCTAAACCATAAAGCATGCTGCGGTCATCTGGCAGTTTTGGAAGTTGTAGTAGTAAGTCGGCAGCGACGAGAGACTTGTGCGCATTGGCAATCTTTTTATTGATCTCATTATAGGCCGCTTTATACTTTGGATTATTTTTATGTTGAGCTGGGATGGGGACTTTGGGCGCTTTTTTGAAAGCCTGAAAGGTTGCTTTATAAATTTTTTCTGGAGCTTTTTCTTTTATTCTTTTATCAGAAAATAGAGCAGCAGCTTTTTCGCTGTAGTAGATGACTAAGTTTGTACTGCCTTTTTTAAGAAATATAGGAACTTCATAAAGCTTTGGATCAAGGCCATTTACCGGTGAGCTAAAGACTAAGCTGTTATTTACATAAACTTCAATTCCCGTTTTTTTGTGACGGTTAGAGGAAAGGTCAAGAGTCAACAAATAAACACCCGTAAATGGGGCGATCATTGCTAGAGACTTAGATTTGTTGTGACCAAGTGAAAGTCTTTTTTTACCTTTCAGTTCGAGATTAAAATTTTGAGAGTAGGGTTTTTGTCTATAAGAAAGGTAAGCATCGACATACTGTTCAGCTTCTTCGATGTACTTGATAAGAGCATTTGTTGAAAGGCCAAGGTTATCGCGGTCATTTGTAAAACCAGAGTCACCTTCAGCATCTTTGATCAATGAGACATTTTTAAAGAACTCAAGATTAAAGACATTTGAAACAGAATTCTGATACTCGATGTTCGTGAGCCTAGACATGCTGACGAAACCTGGATTTTTGATTTTACTCCAGTCATAGTTATGAAGGGTTTTATCTAGGTAGGTAGTTAATTTCTCTATTTCTAACTGAGAAGGAAAGGGCTTTTTAGGTGGCATTTCTCGTTCTTTGATGAGCTCAAGTGAACGTAGCCATTCTTTACGGTGTTTAATGAGGTCATCTTCTGAATGAGCAAGGTCGAGTCGTAGATCGCCTTTTTGAGTGTCGGCATCGTGACACTTGTAGCAGTATTTGCTAAGTATAGGCTTTATATCTTTTTGGAAATTGTTTTGAGACCAGCCATAGCCACAAAAGACAAGTAAAAAAAGTAGAGCAAGTTGAGAACGCACCATAACCAAACCACTTATGTAATTTATGGGCTACAACACGCAAGTTGTAGTCCCTTTTCATTACATGAAACAGTACGAGAATATCGTTCTTAACTCACTTTTGTTAAAAATGTCACTTCTATTTATTAAATTGTAGCCAGTTGATATACATGCCTCTAGCAACTTTTTGTTTAAAAATAATGTGTACATTTGCTGGCTTTTCTGAACCACTTAGTGGAAGCGTCAGATTTTCAAAAGCTTTGATGTTTTTCTCGACAGTTAGTTTGCCCAGTAACTTCCCTTTAGTAGAGTCTTCTCGAACTTCGATCACTGTACCTTTCTGGGCACCTGTAACTCTTAGAGTCATAGACTTTATGCCTTTAAGGAGGGTGTTGTTTAGAACTAGATAAGACTGTTTTGCCTGTGTTCGAACAGATTTATTTCCATGTCCCGAATCATGTGAGAATTTTTGTTTAAGACCAATGCGTTCATCGGCTTTCTCAGCTTCAACAAGTTTATGACGACTGACAAAACTTTTACTGCCAGTGAGAGGGCCTACAGCGATGGCTCCTTTGTCGGTATATTTTGCGAGGACGACAAACTTACTTGAACTGTTATTTTTTTGAGGAGCTTTAAGAGTAATGACTTCATTTGTATTGACTTCCAATTCTTCGCCTTTGTCACTCAGGCTAAATATCCAGCGAATCATATGTTCTATATCCTCTGGTTTATGTTGTGGATGTGCAAGCATGGGCGCCGGCCCCCAAACATTTACTGAACCAAGATGGACTCGTTTGACACTTTCATTAAAGCCTTTGTCGTCATTTTTATATTTTAGAGCTATTTCGTTAAAGGTTGGGCCGACAATTTTGCGGTCTATAGCGTGACAATTGAAACAGTCACTTTTCTTCATGAGTCTTAAGCCAAGTGGCTCAGCAGCGTTTTCTTCTTTATTGCTTAGCTTAAGCTTGAGTTTGCTAACTTTGCCGTCCTCAGCATCTATGGCATTTACCTTTATCTTTATGTCCTCATTCCAGTCAAATATTCCACTGCCGGCTTGGTAGTCGAAGACAACTTCAGGAGTACTATTCCCCGAGACAACGGAAATAGATTCTTGTGAGAAAAGGCCATCCTGATCCGAAACTTTAAGAGTTACGGTGTGAGTTCCAGGAATGTTAAAAGTTTTTTCTAGTTTTACCTCTGTGGAAAATGCTTGTGGCTGGCCTTCTATAAACCACTCATATTTGAGTTTATCTTCTCTGTCGCGATCGAAACTTTTCTCAGCGGAGAGTTTTACTTTGAGAGGGAGTTTACCGATGTTGTTTTCGTAATCGATAACTGCCTTAGGAGGGCGGTTGCCTTGGACATAATCGATTCTCAGCATTTTTGTATCTTCATTTTTGCCCCAAGTTTCACCATAGCGAATAACGTACATCTCTCCATTTGGACCAAACTTTATGTCGATTGGACGGATGATGTCGCCAGTTTTTAGAAATGGCTCAATTCTCTTGATAGATGAATCTTCATTGAGGTGAACTGCCATGATCCAGTGACGTGACCATTCATAGATGAATAGGCAGTTGTCGTAGTACTTTGGAAGTTTGTGAGGGTGAGTTTGTTTTTCATCGTAGTGATAGACTGGGCCCGCACAAGCTGTTCGGCCACCAGAGCCTAGCATAGGGAACTTTTTACTTTTTTGACGAAGATAATAAATGAAGGCTGGTTGTGCCGGAGGTAGGACTTTACTGCCGCTGTTATTTGGCGAATCGTTTATAGGTTTTTGCGGATCGAATTCACCTTTTATTTCTCCAGTGACAAAGTCGCGATCAATGTAGGAAAAGTTATCTGCTATAAAGTAGGGCCAGCCAAAAAAGCCAGCTTGTTTTGCTTGATTGATCTCATCATAGCCACGAGGGCCTTTTTTGGGATCGTCACTACCGGCATCTGGACCAACTTCACCCCAGTATAAATAACCTGTTTTAGGGTCGATTGAGATTCGCCACGGGTTTCGATTTCCTTTAGTGAACAACTCAGGACGGCCTTTAAGTTTGCCACCTTCAGGAAAAAGGTTTCCTTCAGGGATAGTATAGCCACCTTCTTTTTTAGGGGTTATACGCATGATGCCACCTACAAGGCTCATGCTGTTAGCAGAAGACCTTTGTGAATCGTAGTCGTCGTTCCCAGGTCTTTCATCGAGCGGACCAAAACCTTTTGAAGCTCCTGCATGACCAGTGTTATCACCAACAGAAATATATAGGTTTCGACTTGGATCAAAGGCTAGAGAACCTGCTTTGTGGCAACAGTTTCCTTTTTTGCGATCTATGTCAAAACTAATAATGACGTCTTCTTTCGTCGTATCTATTTTATCGCCTTTAAGAGTAAAGCGACTGACATACTCCTTTTTCTCTGTGGGATGAGAGTAACGAACATAAATCCAATTGTTTTCCTTGAAGTTCGGATCACAGACAACACCAAGCAAACCACTTTCTTGACTGGTCGTAACTTTTATCGTTGCTGAGTCAGTTATGATTCCTGTTGCTGGATTTAGGAGTCGAACCTTACCACCAAGCTCGACAAATATGATACGGCCATCAGGCAAGACATCCATGGTCATAGGTCGATCTAAGTCTTCGTGAAGAGTTTTTATTTCAAATCTATCTGGATCTGGTTTGTCTTGAGCTTGTAGACTGATGAAAGCAGTCAGGAATATAAGGAATAGTTTTTTCATTATTATGATGGCCTGTGTTATAAATCATTTTAAAATAAAACAACATAACTTTTACCTTTGATACTAAAACTTGAAAAAAAGTATGACTTTTTTAGAGAATCTTTAAGATTCAGACAAATTTAAATTTATTATTAATGGGCTTTGAGTCAGAGGCTCTTCAAATAAACTTTAAAGCCTTCCAAAGAGTCCTCTTCATTTTTATTCGAAGCTTTAAGGCAGATTCTAAATCCTCAAAACGTTTTTTGGTAATATTAAAATCCAAGGATTGTTTATGAAATACTTTTTTCTTCTTTTTTGTGTATTCCTAGCTTCTTGTTCGACGAAGCAACCTGAAAAGTTGAAGGCTCTTTTACTCACTGGCGGTTGTTGTCACAATTATGAAAAGCAAAGTCAGTTAATTAAAGGTTTTACCGCCAAAAGTGCGGAAATAGAATGGACGGTTATTCAAGTAGATAAAACTGAGAATAAGAAAACTACACTTAATTTACCTTTTTATAATGAGATGGATTGGGCGACTAAGTTTGATGTGATTGTCCATAATGAATGCTTGGGGAAGATAACAGATAAGAGCTTGATCGATAGAGTTGTTAATTCTCATAAGAGCTCTGAAACAGGGATAGTTTTCCTACACTGTGCAATGCATACATTTCGCTTTGCCGGTGAAGATGCAAATCCATGGCATGAACTCATGGGGCTGCGTTCTTTGACTCATGAACATCAGTCTGAGTATTTAGTAAAAAATGCTCAGCCGCATCATCCCATTATGCAGGGGTTTCCTGAAGTTTGGAAAACGCCGAAGGATGAGTTGTATATCATCGATAAAGAATTC
This sequence comes from Lentisphaeraceae bacterium, assembly GCA_021232515.1. GTDB lineage: Bacteria > Verrucomicrobiota > Lentisphaeria > Lentisphaerales > Lentisphaeraceae > JAKVBD01. Next base: position 19,569 of record JAJPOQ010000062.1, on the reverse strand, counting down.
CCGGGGATGACACCATTAGCTTACGCGCACAGTGAAAAGTCGGGCGATAAGCAAACTTGTATCTGGGTAAATGAGATAGATAAGACGCGAGTTTTTGGAATAACCTTTGGTCATAAAGAAGTGACTTTTCAGGATCCAACTTTTCAAAAAGTATTTACTCGCGGTTTACTTTGGAGCGCAGGGCGTCTTGATCGATGAGTGATTAAAACTTCTGATCGAACTCAGGGTCAGAGAAAACACAATCAATAGACTTAAGGGCAACGCCGATAAGACTGTTGTTTTCAGAGCTTATGAGATACTTGGCGTTTAGGTGCATCATGCGTTTCTTTATTTCTTTGTCCAGATGAGCAATGAGTTGGTTATAAAACTCTTTTGGCTGATTACTGAAAATGATCGCATCTGGATCGAGAAAACCTAAAGCAAAGATTAAAGGTTCGGCGATGAGCTCAGCCTTTTCCTTAAACATCTTGGAGATGGCTTTGTCGGACTTTAATAAAGCTAGAAAGTCTGACATGGCAGTTATTTTTTTGCCAGTTATTTTTGAAGCGTCTCTAAGCATGCCGTCCATTGAACAGAGGTGGTCGATTGTGTGTTTGTAACCTTTAGGCTTTATCTGACCTATTTCACCTGCCATAGAGTTACTGCCACTCATGATTTTCCCATCTATCATGATCGAAGTACCAACACCTGTGACGATGTCGATGAAAAGGGCATTTTTTATCTCACGAGTTTTGTTAAGTAAGCGATCAAAACTATATAAGCTGGCATCGACACTGTTCATCACTGAAACACTACAGTTGAAGTAGGATTCAAAGAGTGACTGAAGCGGGATGTTGGTGAAGTCTGGTAGGTTACTAGCCTCAATGCAGTTGCCACAGCTGTAGTCGACTATGCCTGGAAGAGCGATGCCCATAGCGAGTATATCTAGCTTGTGATCTTTAGAAAACTTAAGCGCTGAGTCAGTAACAGCTTTTAAGTACTCTGTACGAGTTTTGGCGTTTGTTGGAAATGTTTCGCGATGAACGATCTTACCGTTAAGATTAATTGAGGCGATGTTGAAATAATGGGCGCAAAGCTCAAGGGATAAGATGGTTTTCGATGAGTTGTTTAACTCGATTGGAAGTCGTTTGCGGCCGCTGTTATTTGCCAGAAATCCTTTTGTTTCGAGATCGTCGATCAGGGAACCAATGCTGTTTTTACGAATGCCGCAATACTCGGCTATCTCACTTCTCGTCAATGAACCATGTCTTTGCAGTGTATTGCAAATCTGTAGTCGATTTTCAGCTCTTTTAAGAATATTATTTGAGATGTTTGAGTCTGCCATGAAACCATCTTTAATGAAGTTTTACTAAACTTAGTTTCTTTGAGCTGGAGAACAAGCCTGACTTTATTTAAAAATCAGGCTTATGAGTTTAGATAAGCTCGTAAATACCAGGTTGTGCTACTGGAGGTTCAGACATAGACGCACTTAAATCATATGTTGGTGGTGTGAGGTCTTCTTTAGACTTCATCATATGTTCCCAAGTTACGACTTTGCCAGAGTAGGCTGCCATACGACCCATGACTCCAGTCATACTACTGATGACAGATTCATCGCCATTATTGAGTACCTTGCCAGAACGTATGCCTTTTATAAAAGGAATGTGCTCAGCGGCATGCATTTGTATACCTTGCTTGCGCTGACGCCAATCGCCTTTTTTACTCTTGATCTTAGCTTTCATAAGATCAGCCGTACCCTCAGTACCAACTACATAGTCAGCCACACGTCTTTCTGTTCCACCTTGTTGACGACAGGTGAAGTTGGCGTAGACGTCATCTTCAAACTTGTATTGAATACTAAAGTGGTCGTAGATATGGCCAAACTTGTCATCTGTACGAACAATTCTGCCACCCATGCCGTAGGCTTCAAGTGGAGGCTTACTTCCCATAACCCAGCACATCTTGTCGATATTATGTATACCTTGCTCGACGATATGATCACCAGAAAGGAAGTTGTAGTAGTACCAGTTACGCGTGTAGTACTCCATGTCGGCCCAATTTTCTTGACGAAGTCGAGTCCAGAGTAAACCAGTGTTGTAGGAGCACTGTATATTTTTAATCTCGCCGATGTGACCATTGTGAATCTTATCGACAGTATTGACCATCGAGTCTCTAAACCTGTAGCAGAAACCACCGAGGAATGAAAGACCTTTTTCTTTACACTTATCGACTACAGCTTGGACTTTACGTATACCTACGGCATCTACACCAAGCGGTTTTTCGGCAAATATATGTTTGCCAGCTTCAACTGCAGCTTCTAGATGCTGAGGTCGAAAACCAGGAGGAGTGGTGTGAAGAACTATGTCTATATCGCAAGCAAGAACGCCCTTATAGTTGTCTAAGCCAGTAAATTGGTTTTCTTTAGGGATGTCGATGCGACCTTCGAACTCACCAGTGTTTAAGCGATCTAGTTTTTCCATAGCACTAGCTAGTTTATCAGGGAATAGTTCACCAGCAGCGATGATTTTAACATTTTTATCTGCAGAGAGGATATTGACTACTGCACCAAGACCACGAGCTCCACAACCGATTATACCGACATTTAGAGTAGCATCTTTCTTTTTACTTCCTGTTGCAGCTTGAGCCGCAGCTATGGTTGCCATACTGGCCATTTGAACAAAATTTCGTCTATTCATATTAAATCCCTGTTATCATATCATTACACACGGCGAATCTTTTAATATCACTGTGTTAATATAGATCTCAGATAATTGGATATTGCAACATAAATTTATTTTAAATTTATAATTATTGTTTGTTTTGTGCTCAATTGAATATTTTCTAATAGGTCGTTTGCATTTTGTTAATTTATATAATATCATTACGTTATTATAATTTAAAAGGTCATATATGTCAGAAGGTAAGAGAGTATTAGCTTTTGTAGCTCATCCAGATGATGCAGAGATACTCTGTGCAGGAACACTGATAAAGTTACATCAGTTAGGGTGGGAGGTTCACATAGCGACTGCAACTGCAGGTGATTGTGGAACCTTAAGCTTGAGTTCAACAGAAATAAGTCAGCAAAGAAAGCAGGAAGCGACAGATGCCGCTGCTTTGATCAATGCAAAGTATCACTGTTTAGAAGAGCTCGATGGTAAGGTTTGTTACAGTGAGTCGACTTTGAATAAGGTTTACAGTCTCTTTCGTGAGGTGTGCCCGACCATCGTGTTGACTCATTCTGAGTTGGATTACATGATGGACCATGTCGAGGTTGCCAAGCTTGCTCGAGCTGCTAGTTTTATTCATAGTGCACCTAACGTTTCAACGACTCCTTGTCGCTACCAGGCTTCTGTTCCTCATCTTTACTACTGTGACAGTGTCGGTGGTACAGACATATATGGCAAAGCTCTGCCTTACTCGAATTATGTGGATATAGCAGGCGAGATGACTTTAAAAACACAAATGTTGCTTTGCCACAAGAGTCAGGATGAGTGGCTTCGCGAGTATCATGGCGTCGATGAGTATGTAAGTTCTATGCAAGCACAGTGCCGTGAGAGAGGAACTGAGTGCAAGGCTCAATATGCTGAAGGTTTTATTCAGCATCTCGGTCATGGTTACCCGTCCGACGACATCCTTTCTAAACTATTTAATGAAAATGAGGAAATCTGTCATGCCGTATAAAAAAGGTAAAATATCATCTCAATGGTGGGACTATACATCACTTGAAAATGAACTTCTTGATGATGTCGGATCTTTGAGTTTTGAAGATGTTTTGGGCCTATCACGAGTTGGTTTTAAAATTAAAGTCTACGAAAACCTTCAAGAGTTTTATTCCGCTCAAGCACTGGAGTATATCACGAGTTGGCAGAAGTCGACATCGTCAAACCCAACGGGAATATGTGGACCTATCGGGCCAACAGAACAATTGCCGATAGTTGCGAAAATAATAAATGAATTACAGATAGATGTTAGAGATGGTCACTTTTGGGCAATGGATGAGTGGTTGGATGAAAATGATGAACCTGTAGGTATAGATCACCCTTTGAGTTTTGCTAAAGCAAACTTCGATCTGTGTTTCAATAGGATTGATCCAAAGCTGAGAATGCCGACTGAAAATCTGCATTTTACAGTTGGTGATCTGGACGCTTACACAAGTAGTTATGACCAAGCTAGGTGCTTGGTTATGCAGGGAGGACAAGGGGATATAAAACATTGGGCGTTTAATGATCCTTTCAAAAGGGAAGGGGCTTATGCAGATGCGCCGCCTTCGATCGAAGAGTACCGTTCGTTAAAGACTCGTAAAGTCGATTTACACCCGGTAACTCTTATGCAAAACGCTCGCACAAGTTCTGGTGGTAAGGTTGCGACTATACCTGATAGAGCTGTGACAGTTGGGCCTATTGAGACTTGGAAGTCAGACAAGGTTTCTATCTGGCATGGAGGAACTCATGATAGTCCATTTGGCATACGCTTATCGTCATTTATGATCTCTAAGAACATTCAGGACACAAGAGTTCCTATGTCGCTTTTAGCTGACCACGACAATGTTCAGTTTAATATCTTGAGAAGTGCTTTGAGAGAACCAGACTCAGGGATGCACTAGAAATAAAAAAGCTGAAGTACACGGAAGTGTGCTTCAGCTGATTTAATCGTGCTTAGACCTTAAACTCTTTAACGAGTGAGCTGAGGTCATTTGCCATGTCCAGAAGTTCTCCAGAGGCATTTGATATATTTAAAGCGTTCTTTTTAGAATCATTGACCGATTCAGAGATCTTATTGACATTTTCCATAACTTTATTGATCGAGTCTGAAGTTTGGTTCGTTTGATTTGAAACCTTACTTGCTCCTGAAGTTACTAGGGCGATAACACCGGCAGCATCATTCACTACATCACTAGTGTTTAGAGCTTTGCCACTTATTTGACTAAGCTCTTGAGCCGTTGCTGTTGTCGAGTGAGAAGTTTCTTCGATGATGATTTTTTGTGAGTTAACCGATGTAGATATATCGTTGACGACAGTGTGTAGGTCTTCGATGATTTTACTGACACCTTCTATCTCGGCAACTGTTTCACTTGTTGAGTGTTGGATGAGAGTAGTGGCTGAACGAACTTTCTCTGTAGCTTCATTCGTTTGCATAGCAAGAGCTTTGACCTCATTGGCAACTACAGCAAAACCTTTGCCAGCTTCACCGGCTCTTGCGGCTTCAATAGTTGCATTTAAAGAAAGATTTTGAGTTTGGGCAGCGATCTCTTCAATCAATTCAATAATTTTTTGAATTTCTTCAGTAGCAGTAGTTAATTGCTGAACTTTTTCAGATGCTTGGAGTACTGTTGTTACAGCTGTTTCTGCAGTCTTACCACCAACCTCTGTTTTATTGGCAATATCGTTAACCATAGAAAGCATTTTTTGGGATGCTTGCTCTACATTTTTTATTTGATTTTTAGAAGATTGAATTCCTTCAGAGGTATCTTTCATCTCTTTTGAAGCATTTATGATCGATATAGAAACAGAGTTAGTATTTTTAGACATGTCATTAGTTTCTGAAGACATCTGCTCTACTTGAGTTACCATCCCTTTTGAAGAGTGAGTTACTTTTTTTGCTTCATTCCCGATATTTTTAGATTGACCAATGACTTCATTTGCCATAGTGGAGATGTTCTCCGTTCGGTTTTGTATGTTCACAGAGTTGTCTTGTATTTGTATGACTATGTCTCTAATCGTTTGAATAAAAGTATTGAATGAGTTTGCGAGCTCTCCTGTTTCATCGTTAGTCTTTACATCTAGTCTCTGAGTTAAGTCGCCTTGGCCAGAAGCTATGTTCTTTAGTACATTTGCGGTATTGCGAATAGGAGCAGCAATTTTAGATGCAATGAAATACATAATAAGAGATGAGATGAGGATAGAGATAAGGGCAAGAAAAGTAAGTTGGCTTTTGAGGTCGTTATTGACTTTATTGAATCTAGTAAGTGGATATTCAAGAATAAATATTCCTAATTTATTTTTGCCATAAACAAGATCAAACTTTTGCAATATAATGTTACTTGAAGAGATGCGTTTTGTTGTTTTGTCTTGTATAAGTTTCAGTAGGTTGTTGGAGACTTCTTTTTGTTTAATAGTACTGCTGGAAAGTTTGTTTTTGACAAAGAGGTTTAGGTCCAATTTGGTAAAGCTCTTCATCTTTTGTAAAAGTTCGGTATTTATGTTTAGGCTTGAAATTAAAACGCCAGAAGGGTCGTCTGGAATTCCCGCTGGAGCGTAAGCGAATATCGAGACACTTTCGTTTACAACAGCAATGAACGTTCCGGATTCACCTTCTATGGCTTTTTCAGCATAGGGCATAAAGCTTTCTAGAGCCTTTTTAGGGATTTCTTGTGTTGAAGTTACAAACTCTCCATCGACGTCATAGGCGACTAAAAAACTTACATGCATTTGGCTTATAATAGACGTTATAGAGTCTTTTACAGTTTCAGGACTACCATCTTCAATCACGCTTGTGAAGATGGGGTGTTGTGAAGCTAAGGTTGTTTCGTCTTTAAGCGAATTAGCAGTATTCGAAATAAGCGCTAAACAGTCACTTTGGGCTTTTTCTAGAAAGCTTTCTAGGTTTGCTTCTTGAGATTTTTTGATGATATTTACAGAGGATGAAAGAAAAAGAATGGAGACAAGCGAAATGACTACAATAAAGCCAGCGAGTATCTTTACTTTAATTGACATCTTCATTTTTTATTATCTTCTTTTAGATCCAATATGCTATGAGTCGCAAAGACATAGTCTCTTTCAGCCATATTTTTGTGGCAGTCGGAACAATTGATCTTTATCACAGGATTATCTGCTTTGCCACGCATGGTTTCAATACCTTCTTTTGTGTACTGCATATATTCCCAATCGCCATTCTCAGGATCGAAGCCAGCTTCTCTTTTAATCATTAGAGTTGTACTCATGGGAATGTTCGGTTTACCTTTATTTGAGAAAAAGTGCTCTTTCAGAAAAATGGTTCCTGTAGGGTACTTTATAAAGTTAGACTCCTCATCCTCATCTTCTTCGTCCTCATCTTCTTCGTCCTCATCCTCATCAAGATACATTCTGCCGTACTCTATGTAGTTCTTTACATAGTTAAGGGGTTCTTTATTGACATATATAACGATGAACTGTTTCCAGTGAAGACCAGAGAACTCATAGTTTGTTAATCGTGTCCAATTTTTTCGGTAGTCTTTTGTGAGTTTCTGGATGTCCTTTGGAAACTGAAACTCGCTTTTGCTCTTAAACGGTTCTTCCCCTTCTTGTTTGAGCTGAGAGATCAACTCTTCTTTCTTTTTGCCTTCTTCAGAAACTAAAGAAGGTAAAAATGAGGCAAAGCAAATAAAAGTAAGAATGTATATGTATTTCATTATCTATCTCGTTAAAGTTACTTTGCCGTAGATGGTTGTTTTGCCAGGCTTCTTCAGTTCAACAGTTTTTGTTTCACCTTTTTTAATAGCCACTTCGATTTTTTCATATTTCGGAAGCCAAATATTTACTTTAGTGAGGCTGTCAGGAATAGCCTTTATTTCAAAAGAAGCTTTTCTGATCTTAGAGTCAAACTCAACTTCGGCAAAGTAAGCACTAGAGGCTACAGCAACATAGGATCTCATCTTTGGGTGGATTTTACAGCTCACTCTAAAGATTGTTCCTTCTGCCCATGAAGATGCTTGCTTTGCATCATTACCCGGAGCAACTAGGCCTGCATCAAATTTAACTTTTGAGTCTCTATCGTCAGCAAAGATGTTGTGGTCAATCATGTCAGAATTCTTAAAGGAAATATTTGAGTCTTTTGGGACAACGATGATTTTCTTCGAGAACATCTTATCTTTTTGATCTAAGGTAGAACCAGCTTTACCTTCGCGGCTTTTATCTTCACCAAAAAGAACAACTGCCCCATATGGAGGTTTCTTTGCAAATTCGAAGGAGCCTTTCAGAGTAGTTTGTGCTGTTAGTGAACCTGCAAGAAGTAATACTGATATTAAAATACATTTAAACATTTTTTAGCCTCTTATTCTTTTGGGATTTCTGGTCGTTCAATAACTAGTGGTTGGTTTAAAGCCCCCATGAAAGCAACGATATCCATAATTTCTTTTTCGGTAAGGTTTAATGGAACGATCAGCTTACTGGTGTTTGGATTGCCATTGCCGCCTTTATTATAAAAGCGAACTACATCTTCAAGAGTACCTTCTGAACCGTCATGCATGTAAGGCGCAGAGTAAAGTATGTTTCTTAAGCCAGGAGTCTTAAAAGCTCCATCTAAACTCTTATCGTTTTTGGGCATGAACTTACCGCGACCTATATCGTCACCTTTAACGCCGATATTGTGAAAACTGTTGTCAGTGAAATTAGCGCCGTCATGACACTGTATACATCTGGCTTTACCTTGGAAAAGAGCAAGACCATTAATAGCATCTGGACTTAAAGCATTTTTATCGCCCTTCATATATCGATCAAACGGAGTGTCGTCGACAACTATTGTTCTTTCAAAAGCAGCTATTGCTTTACCAACGTTTTCTTTGTTGATTGAGTTTTCGCCATAAGCAGCAGTAAATAGTTTTTGGTAACCTTTAACTTTTTGAAGTTTAGGAATAAGTGTCGCAAGAGGCATGTTCATTTCACCACCAGCTTCGATTGGTCCAAGGGCCTGTTCTTCTAAAGTTTTAGCACGTCCATCCCAGAAAAATGTAACATTCCAAGCAAGGTTAAAGATTTGTGGAGTATTGCGGCCAACTTTTTCACCCATAGTGCCAAGACTAAACTCTAAGCCATCACTAAAACCCAGTTCTGGATTGTGGCAGCTAGCACAAGATTGCTGGTCATTTATTGAAAGCCTTGTATCAAAAAAGAGAGTCTTTCCTAGAACAACTTCTTCTTTAGTTGGTTCTTCATCGTCAGGATATTCGATCTCGTCCTTATCGGGTACTCCGAGAGGTTCTAAGGCGAAAATTGAACTAATAAGAAACAATGTCGCTACAAACGACAAGCTGCCTAGCTTTTTTGTGTACATTTACTACTCCTGTATCTTTTTGAAATGGAATGATACGGGAGTACCTCAATATTTATGCCAAATAGAGCTTAGTTTTAGGTATTATATATTAATCATTATAGATGGTTTTGGCATAATGCTAGGCCTTAGTCGTTCTCGCTTATGATTAGATGTCTTAAGGCGGTGATGTAAATTTTGCAATTCTGGCTTACATGAGAATAAAAAAACTGAAGTACACGGAAGTGTGCTTCAGTAAAAATATATGAGGGCGTCAAAGCAGGGTATAATGTATTGGGAGGTATTTTTAATCTTCCGCTTTTGAGATCCAAACCTTTGCATCTTCAAGACTTCTAAAAAGTTCAATTTTGTAGGATGTTTTTGTTTCGGTGAAACTTTGCCACATTCGGCCAAGCCCATAATCGAGGTCTTCGTAAAAAACAACAGCGAGTTTCTTGTCTTCTAAAACAGGTGAAAGTCGTTTGCAGTCTTCTGCTATTTTCCAGATATCGTCAGCACTTAAATCTTTGGCAGGGCTGTTGCCATGATTGGCAATGTATGATGCACTTTCATGTGCAGCGAATCTTTCGATTAAATCATCTAAGAGAGTAGATATACCATCTCTAGTTAATGGTCCTGAAGATTCAGAAATGAACGAATTTAACTTTGAATCAAAATCTATGTTATACTGCATGTTTGCTCTTTCCCTTTACGCTTTAATAATTCTAAGCTAGTTAAGGTATGGTTGACAATAGCAGATCATAAAAAAGCTGAAGTGCACCGAGGTACACTTCAGCTGATTTAACCTTTGAAGAGGGAGTGTTTAAATAAGTTCTAAGCCTTTCATCGTGCCTGAACTAGAAGCAAATTTACTTTCGTTGATGCCCATGCGGTGAAGCATACTTAGGTAAAGGTTCGCTTGGTTGTAATTGTTTTTTCTATCGAAAGCTAAGTGCTGACCATGTTTGAAACCGCCGCCTGCAAGAAGGACAGGTAAGTTGTCGTTACTGTGTCTACCAGCATGACCTAGGTTTGATCCATTTAGAATCATTGTTTTACTTAAGAGGTCCTCACCACCAACTTTTGTCGATTTGAGGTCTTTTAGTAATCCAGCAAAAGCTTTGAATAAGTCATCGTCGATGTTTTTAAGAATCTTCTTTTTATTATCCTTAAATGCATGCGTAAGAGGGTGCCAGCCATCCGTTATTTTAGCTCCAGGAACATTGTAAATGTTACCAAAGTCACCGCCGTCAAGATAAAGTGTTGCGATCCTAGTTGAGTCAGTTTCAAACGCAAGCTTAACCATTTTGTACATAAGTCTGATCTTCATGCCAAGAGCAGATCTATCTGTTATATCTTTCGGTTGCTTTGCCTTGGTTTTAGGTTTTGTTTGGTGAACCCAATCTTTTTGAATCTGTAAGTGCTTTTCAGCTTCGCGAACAGAGACTAGAAACTCGTCGACTTTCTGGCGGTCATTTTTAGAAATCTTGCGATTGAGTTTTTGAGTTTCTCCAGTAACAACGTCGAGTATACTTTTGCCACGTTCTATGTCATTTACACGAGCTTCAATAGATGATTGTTTTCCTTCGATAAACATCATCTTATAAAGCTCAGAAGGGTGGCTGATCGCCGGTAAAGTTACGCCACTGTCAAGTATGGCCATCATACTACCTTTTCCGGTAATCGATAAAGGCAAAGTAGGGAAGCGGGTTAGGTGGCCGACTTTCTGTGCCATCTTTTGATCTAGTGATATAGTATTTTTAAATGAACTAGCGGCTGGATTAGTCGCACAACTTAAGAATGATTTCGAAGCAGAGTGACCGCCGTTTGCTCCTGGGATAGAGATGCCAGAGAAAACGGTAAAGTCATTTTTGAAATCTTTTAAGTTTTGTAGGTAAGGCGACAGCTTGTAGTTCTTACCGGTATCCTTCGCATCGGGGAAAAAGTAGTCACTGGTGTAACCCATTTCACATAAAACGGATAACATGCGATAAGGGTTTTTCGGTGCTTTACCAGGTGCTGCCATGGACTCTAAAAAAGGAAGAGCCAAAGAAACACCCGCAGCTTTGAGAGCTGTTCTTCTTGAAAGGGCTTTAGGACGAATCCAGAATGTATCTTTTATCATGTCAGTATTTCCTTATTTATATCTGAATAAACGACTTTGAGTGACTTGGTGGATGAGCGACTTTATACCGTCATCTTTTGCAGACTTCTTCATAATTTGGCTTATGACGTATCTGTCGGTGAATTGTAGCTCAGCACCAGTGGCGAATGTTATGAGGTTCTTTAAAAAGTGTTGAACAACCTGTGGTTTATTTTTCATAACGATCTTCTTAAATTCTTGAGTTGTTTTAAATCTACCGTGACCAGGGTACTCACTAGTGATGTCGACGTCTCCGTTGAGCTTATAAATAGTTTTTCTCAACTTAACAAAGCCGTTAACATCTTTACCTTCTTCGAGGGAACGATAGTTTTCGCGGTAACCACCCATGACGTCGAAAGACTCAAGAGCAAAACCGATAGGGTCGATCTTTTTGTGGCATGCTGCACAAGAAGCATTTTCTCTATGTTTCGCGAACTGCTGTTGAAGTGTTTTTACGTCAGCGCCTTCAGTCTTGATTGGAGGAACATTTGCTGGTGGTGGAGGGATGTGAACACCAAGGATTTTCTCAGCCATCCATACACCGCGCTTAACAGGTGAAGTTGTGGCGCCATTTGCCGTTACTTTAAGCACACTACCTTGAGTGAGAAGCCCACCGCGGATAGAGTTTTTAGGCAACTTAACAGGTTTGACGTCATGGCCTTTAACACCTTTGAGGTCATAGAGCTCAGCCAACCTTCTGTTCGCCATGATAAAGTTAGAATCGATGATGTTCGATGCAGAAAGGTTTTTGGTGATGAGATACTTGAAGTATGCGTAGGTTTCATCCTTCATAGATTCTTTTAACCAAAAGTCTTTTTTGTACTCAGGGAAGAGATCGAAGTCAGGTTCAGTGTCTTCAAATTTCTTTAAGTCTAACCATTGGTTGATGAAACTTTTGACGAATCTGTCAGACTTAGGATCAGCCAACATGCGGTCAACCTGAGATGCTAAAACTTTCGAGTTAGTTAATTTGCCAGAGTTGGCTATTTCCATGAGCTTATCGTCAGGACTACTCTTCCATAAGAAATACGAAAGTCTGTTGGCAAGGGCATAGTTATCTAAAGCACCTGGCTTCTCGTGGAAGTATAGAAAGTCTGGAGAACAAAGGATCGCCATGTAGCTACTTTTAAGAGCGTCTTGGAAGCAATAACCTTTATTCATCTGAGATTTCAGTAAGTTTACATAAACAGAAACTTGCTCAGTTGTAGCCGGTCTTCTAAATGCTTTAGTGGCAAACCTTGAGATGAGTTTCTGTGCATCAGCCGTAGGGTTTTTAGAGATAATAACAGGTGTATTTTTTGAGCTGAAACGTTTCCAGTTTCTGTCTCTATAGTTTCGTTTGTAGTACTTGTTTTCTGGCTTGATTTTAGACATGCTCGCAGACCACTTACCTTGCGGGAGGTCTCCAAAAAGAACTTTGTGACTTTTTGGCGGCCACTCTGAAATGATTGGACCTTCAACCATGAAACCTTTGATAGCAACAGAATCATAAATTGGCGGTAAGCCTGTAGGAGGTTTGTTTGGATTCGGCGGTAAGTCATTTGCACGAAGTCTCAAAGATCCACCAGCAGGGATATAACCTACTTTAGTTATGTAGTTGTCACACTTGTTTACAGGAAGAGTAAATGTGTCGTGAACGATAGTATTGGTTTGAGATCCACTGATGAGTGAAACAACTCTTTCAGCATCTGCAGGAGCAGTTACAGCTTTCAGTTTGCTGTAGTCATATTTTCCAGCAAAAGCTTTAACGCCGATTTTGTACATACCAGAGTAAGGCGTATAAAGTTTATTGGCTTCTTCGCCGTGATTTAAACGGATGTGGTACCAGCCATTATCTTTTGGACGTTTATGCTTGTGCTTTTTAGTGTGTTTGTGGTAATCAACAACAGTAGCTTCGTACTTATAAGGAGTTGGCTTAGGACCAAGAGTCGTGGCCATATCTATAGCATACTCAGAAGCATCCATGTAACTTTGGATGTTCATGCGAGAAAGGTTTTGACCAACAGTGACGTTGTCGTATCCGCCAGTCGACTGGTCTTCAGGGAGCATGTCTTTAACTTTTAATTGTGGCAGCTCAAATAGGTCGCGCAGAGTGTTTTCGTACTCTTCACGAGTGATGCGTCTGTAGAGTGTACGACCGTAAGACTTCTGAGTTTTGACAACACTTTCATTCAGCAAAGAAGTTAGATTTTTCTTAAATGCTGCTAACTCATTAGCGCTTGGCTGCTTCTTCTTTTTCTTTGGCGGCATTTCTTTATGCATGACTCGATCGTAAGAGTTACTCCACATTCTCTCTTCTTCGAGAGTATCTAGACTTAGATTATAGTGAGTGATGTCTAGACCACCTTTTTCTAAATCTTCATCATGACAATCAGCACAGTACCGACTGGTGAATTTCTTAATATAGTCAATTCTTGGATCAGCAGCTGCCCCAAGAGTGATAAAGGCGATCAGGCCAAAGATAAAAAATTTCATAAAAGCTCCAGTATTTTCCAAGTGGAACAAACGAGTCCGCGAGTTCTTTACTAACTATATGATAAAAATGTGCCCAAATCGAAATTTCTTAGTTTTTTGTGGTTTTAAACTATTATTTATAGCTATATACAACTAAATACTTTTTGTCGTTGGCTTATTGTTATATGAGGGGTGTAAAATAATTGATTTGATGCTCAAATTTGTATATAAAGTATAAGTTTTAAAGGAGTTCGCTTTAGTGGTAAAATATGTGCTAATATTTCTTTTTCTTATAACCTACTTTGTTCATGGTCAAAGTGAGGCCGAAGATTTCCTGTCCACAGATCTTGACTTGAGTATGACTTTAGAAGATTTGATGAATGTAGAGATAGTGACAGCATCTAAAAAGAAAGAGTCATTTTTTGAGACAAGTTCTGCAGTCTACGTTGTCACTGCGGAGGATATGAAAAGACGCGGTGTTAAGAATGTAGTTGAGGCTTTAAGAGGTGTTCCCGGCGTACAGGTTTCTCAAAGGAGTAATAACTCATGGGAAGTTGCTATCCGTGGTTTTGACAATCTGTTCTCAAATAAACTGTTAGTTTTAGTCGATGGCCGCAGCGTCTACTCGCCAGTTTTTTCAGGCGTTTACTGGTCTACAGTAAATTATCCGATCGAAGATTTAAAGAGAATCGAAGTAGTTCGAGGTCCAGGTTCTACAGTCTGGGGAGCTAACGCAGTGAATGGGGTTATAAACATAATCACCAAGTCGAGTAAAGAGACAACAGGGACTTTCCTTCAAGCAGAGTATGGCACGGAATCAGAAGAATACACGATTCGTCATGGCTTCGCTGTCGATGAAGAAGAAAAAATGCATATGAGAGTATATGGCCAATTTCAAAATCTTGAGCCTTTAGATTATGGAACTCGACCAGCTCCGTCTAACAATGAAGATGGAGATTGGGATAATATCATGGGTGGTATGCGTTTAGATTATGAAATTACTGAGTTTGAGAGTTTGAGATTGTCGGCAGATGGTTTTAGTCAAAAGTACACAGCCTTAAATAGTTTGACTACTAGGTCTTTTCATGAAAATCAGACAGATGGTTTTAATACGATTTTAGAATATAACAAAGAAATAAGCGCTACAGAAAGTTTCAGTACTAAGTTTTATTATGATTATCTCCACTTGAATGAAGAAGGGCGACTATCTCATAAAACTCATACTTACGATGGCTCAGCAACATACAGTGTTATTCTTGGAGAAATACATGATTTAACCTTAGGTGGCGGAGCGAGGATTATTAATAATATATCCGAGGATAGCTCAAATCTAGTCAATATACAACCACGTCGAGATTCTGTTGTAAACTACAATTTGTTTCTACAGGATAAGATCACTCTGATAGACTCTAAGCTCTATCTAACTCTAGGTTCAAAAGTTGACTTTCTTGAGTATACGGGCACTGAAGTTCAGCCAAGTGCAAAGCTTACATACTTAGTTAATGAAAATAATACAGTTTGGTTATCTGCTACTGAATCAGCCAGAAGTCCAAGTCGCTATGAACATAACGGTGTTATTTTATATGCAGTTAACGGAAATGATGATGTTGAAACAGAAAAGTTAAAAGCATATGAGGTCGGGTATAGAAGAAAGTTTGAAAATGCAGCTCTCACTATGACTGCCTTTTACTTTGATTACGATGACTTAGTGCAAGTTGATTCTGGTACCTTTAACTTAGTAAACTCGGGTTCAGCTGACAGTTATGGCTTTGAACTTGCCTTTGATTACAATTTACGAGAAAATTGGAAGGTTCGTACGAGTTACACTTACTTTGATGCGGACTTCGACACTCCCGCTCAGTCACAAGAAATACTATTTTATGAAGACAAATACGCCAATAATAAAGTCGCAATCCACTCTTATTTAGAAATAACAAAAAGTATGAACTGGGATCTGTCAGCGTACTATACAGATAGCCGAGATACTTACGGTTCGGTGAATCAACACATCGGCTCGTATATAAAACTAGATAGCCGCCTTTCTTGGCAGGTAAATGACAAGTTCGAGTGCTACTTACTCTTTAAAAATCTTCTGGACAGTTCAACTCGTGAAACTGGCCAAACTTATGAAGTACCACGATCTGGATCTATAGGTGTCGTTTACCGCTTTTAAGTTGTTTTAATCCAATCTGCATTTTTTGAATAATAAGATTTATCCAGTTATTTTTATAGGACCTAGTCGAAAGACTACCGAATCAACCTAGATGCAAGCAAAATTCCAGCTGGGGAAGTCTTGCGGTATGTCTGTGATCAGGTGGGACTGACATATGAAGTAAACGACTACTCGGTAACTATTCGAGAATCTAAATAAAACCCTTTTACACTTATTTAGTAAATCGAGTTAATCCTGTCTAGAACATCTTTCTTATAGTTTTTTATTTGCCTATATGATCATAACTCATTTTTTTTCAGAAAGTTAGCATAATCACCGAAGTTTTTCACATATATGCTTAATGCATGTGTGAATAAAAAGTGAGTGTAGTGTTATGAAAAAGTTTACTTTAGTTGAACTCTTAGTTGTTATAGCGATAATTGGCATACTCGTCAGCCTTCTTATGCCTTCCTTGAGAAATGCTCGTTACGAAGCGAAAAATGCAGTTTGCAAATCAAACTTACGGCAAGTTTCAGTGGGCAATACAGTCTATGCTGGTGAGAATAATACTCATATGTTACAAGGTTATAAAACACCAAGTAACTTTGCGGCAAGGCAACTAAATGGCGACAACTACCGTCACTTTACCGACAACTATTTGGGTGGTGTAGACCAAAGTTTCGAGTGCCCTGTAGCATATCCAACTTTTAAGATCTCAAATAGAAATGGCACTTATGTTCAATTGCCTTACTCATATCTCGGTGGTGCAAAAGTACTCAACGAGCAAAAACCTACAGAGTATCCAGAAAGAATGACAGATGATTTTAACGGTCCTTATATGACTGACTTGGTTTTTAGAAATGCTTCGGTGAATTGGACGAACATCGGTCATATGCCCTATAGAATAAATCAGTCAGTGAACCCATCGACGATCAAAGACTGCAAAGGCAAAAATGGCGTAAAAATGGATGGTAGTGTGAGATGGTACAATATGGCATCTTTAGTTCAGACAGATGCGGGTACGATTAGCATCTTTGAGTGGATGCCACCTAACATGTGGTAAGAGTGTTTTTGGTGAATCCAGACTACTTATCGTAGTTTCTATGCTTGGTATATTCGTCAGTCTTCTTCTTCCATCATTACAAAAAGCTAGAGTATCATCCCAAAAAGCGGTCTGTGGAAGTAACTATAAACAGATGTATGTAGGTGCTCTTCTCTCGGTAGAAAGAACGAAGTATTTGAATGTTATACATAGTTTATCTATCCTTAAATCTCAGTTTTAGCTAACTGAATATTTTATTACTATAATCCAATTCTATGGTTTTGAGGAATAAGTTAAAGCTTTCTAGATCGAGAAGGTAAGACTTTGGTTATTCCTTTATAGCTTTTGCTTGATTAGTAATAAACTCTCAAAGAGCTGATCAAAAGTATTCTCAATGAATATCTATTTTAGAGGAACTTTGAGTGTGGAATATTAGTGAAATGTGCACGAAGAAAAAAATCTAAAAATAAATGTCCACGTTTTAATCATTTTTACTATAATAGCTACATGAGTACAGATAATAGAGATGACGTTTTACGTGAAGCTTTTGCTTGTCAGCCGAAGTTGCTAGCCTATGCCTACAGTATGTTGAAGAACCATGCGACTGCAGAGGATGTGGTTCAAAATGCTTACGTCGTGATTGTCAAAAAGTATGAACAGTTTCAGGCTGGTACATCGATGATCGCTTGGTGCAGAGCGATAGTCCGCTTGCAAGTTTTAAGTTATATCAAAAAACAAAAGAAAGAAGTTTCTCTGGAAGATCAGATTCTTTATGATGCTGTCGATGCCGCTTTTGAAGAGTTCCAGACCGGAACTATCACTGTACGTCATGAGTATTTACGTGAATGTATCGCCAAGTTACCAGAAAAAGGTCGTAAGACGATAACCTTGCGCTATATGGAGAAGCTTGGTTATGAAGACATAAGTTCGTCTCTTGGTATGAAGCTGGAAGCAGTTCGAAAAAGTTTATTTAGAGTAAAACAAAAGCTGCGTGCATGTATAGACATTCGTTCAGGTTTGGAGAAACTAATATGAGTGAACACTTAGATGATTTAATTGAGCGCCACTTAAATGATGAGCTGAGTACAGATGAAAAAGCTGAGCTAGCAGAGTTACTAGACTCCAATCCAGATGCTCGTAAAAAGCTGGTGAACCACTCTGAATTTAATTCTGCAGTGACGTCTGTTTTGAGTTCTCAAACTGATTTAGAGATAGATGTGTCAGCAATCGGTTTACCTCAAAAAAACTTTATTAAAGAGTTCATCCCATGGATTATTGCCTTGGCAGCTTGTTTGTTATTATTTTTTAAGACTCCAAAAGTTAAAGAACCGGTGAACATAGCGACTAAACCGACACCAACAGTAGAAGAGCCGCTGACGGCAATTTTGGTGAATGAGGCAAATGCAAAGTTTGCGAATGGTCGCAGTATCGCAGATGTAAAGTTTTCCTCGGGTAAGTATAAATTGACTGAGGGTGTTGTTCACTTACGATTTTCTTCAGGAGCAGATCTTGTTGTTGAGGCACCGGCAGAAATAGATATACTTGATTCGATGAATGCCAAGCTTGTTTCGGGTAAGGTTAGGGCCATAGTTCCACCGCCAGCTCATGGTTTTACGGTGTCAGCCTACGATGTTAACTATGAAGACATAGGAACAGAGTTTGGTTTGATAGTAAATAGCGAAACAAGTTCAAGTGAATTACATGTTTTTGATGGTCAGGTGAATGTCAAAGACCCAGCGACAAATAAGCTTCTTAAGAAGGTTTTTAGAGGTCAGGCGGTTGTTTATGAAGATGGTCAGAAGTCGTCGGAGACAGAGCTGCAACCAGAAGAGTTTTTGACTGTTGGTAAGATTGGTTTTAAGCGTTGGCATAAGCAGATTTCAGAATTAGCCAAAGACCCAGCAGTAATAGCTTGTTATCCATTTCTAAATGATAGTAGCTCGGTGCTTCAAAATACAGCAAGTGATAAGCGTGTTACTTCTGGAACGATAAAAGGAGCTCGTTGGGTTAGTGGTCGTTGGCCAGGAAAACAAGCTTTGTTATTTGATCGTAAAGATGATTATGTTGAATTGGATATACCACTTCAACTGGACGAGTTCTCGGTCTCAATGTGGTTTAAGATTGATCGTCAAGATACTCTTTTGAGTCCTCTTTTTAATTCAAATAAGTGGGATGAAGGAGATGTTCATTTGCAAATGCTACGTTTCCAACAACCGCACTTCGATGTTTTTGGGACTTCTGTCGGGCCAGGTCAAAAAAGACTTTTAAGGAAACCTGTAGCTCACTCTGAATGGGTGCATATAACACTAGTCTTATCGAGCACTGAGAGTTACGGCAAAGTTTATGTAAATGGTCGAGAAGCTGTGCAAAGTAAGTTTCCTATGGATGCGATCATCAAACCGGGTAAGTGTCGTATAGGTAGTTGGGTGCCAATTCCCGGTTATGAGCCAGAAAGAATATTTAATGGCCGTATTGATGAGGTCGTTATTTGGAAAAAAGTCCTCACTCAAATAGAAGTCACTAAGCTCGTTGAAAGTGGCAGACCAAGTCTACTTTGGTCGGTTGATTAGCTGGAGATCAGTTATTAGTAATCAGTGATCAGTTATTAGTAATGAGTGATCAGTGATCAGTAATGAGTTATTAGTCTTTAGTAGCTAGTGTCTAGTCCTGATTAAAAGTTGACACTTTATTTTCATTTAAAGGCAGAGCGTAGACGAGAATGGGTCTTCCCAACTCGTCGGAGTCTACCTCTGCTGAACTTATGCATAACTGAAAGAGTTTGACCTCGAGTGAACC
>JAJPOQ010000021.1 GCA_021232515.1 Lentisphaeraceae bacterium | reverse complement strand
CTTAAATCCACCGTTGAGTGTTACCGGTAAGATGCAGCGTGGTAAGCTAGACTTCCTTCGCAATATAAATGAGAAATATGCTGCAGAGTACAAACACAATTCAGAGTTAGATGCCAGAATCAGAAATTATGAAATGGCCTATAATATGCAAGCTGAAGCACCAGATGCAGTCGACCTAAGTAAAGAGCCGGACTACATCAAAGAAATGTATGGTCTTGGTAAAAAGGAGACCAATAACTTTGGCGGCATGTGCCTCATGGCTCGTCGTCTTGTCGAAAGAGGTGTTCGTTTTATTCAGCTTTACAGTGGTGCTGGTAGTAAGTGGGACGCCCACTCTAACATCGAAGGCAACCACAGCAGTCTCTTTAAGCAAACAGACCAACCAGTAGCAGCATTGCTTTCTGACCTTAAACAAAGAGGTCTTCTAGATGAAACTCTTGTTGTCTGGGGCGGTGAGTTTGGTCGTACGCCGATGAGTGAAAAGGGCAGTGGTCGTGACCATAACCCAACAGGTTTCACTATGTGGATGGCTGGCGGTGGAACCAAAGGCGGACAGACAATCGGTAAGACAGATGAGTTTGGTTTATTTGCTGTTGAAGATAAGATGCATGTTCATGATATGCATGCAACAATTTTATCTGCTATGGGTGTAGATCACACAGAGTTGATATATATGTATAAAGGAAGACCTGAGAGGGTTGATCAAAATGAAGGCCATGTAAATCATAAGGTGTTTGGATGAAAGTAGTATCTCTTCTTCTGTTATTTTGCTTAACTGCAACAGCAGATTTTAATGTTTCAGTTTTTCTAGGTAAAGATAAAGAAGCTCAATTTAAAGCCGACATGGATTATCCATTTGGCATAGAGTTCGACTCAAAGAACAATGCATACATCGTTGAGTATGACGGAAGTTCTGTAGATTTCCTTGACTATAAAGGAAACTTTACAAGACTTGGTGGTGACGGTTCAAGAGACTTCGCCGTTGCAAATGGATCAATTAAAAATGCTAAGTTTAACGGTCTGCACAACGTTATCATCGATGATAATGACGTTGCGTATGTAACTGACACATTTAATCATCTTTTGAGAAAGTATGACCATAAGACCGGAACTATCTCAAACTTTGTTGGCTCGAAGCAAGGCTTTGCCGATGGACCTGCACTAAAATCTAAGTTCAAGCAACTTTACTGTGCTGTATGGAATGCCGATAAATCTAAGATCTATATTGCCGATTTGAAGAATCAGCGAGTGCGTTGTTTTGACGTAAAGACTGGTGAAGTAACGACTGTTGCAGGGAATGGGAAAAGAGGCAAGCCAAAAGATGGCGCCGATGCTCTAAAAAGCCCGCTTATGGATCCAAGAGCATTAGCCGTTGATTCTAAGAATAACCTTTACATTGCCGACCGTGCTGGTCATGCTTTAAGAGTCGTAAAGCCAGATGGCAAGATCTATACACTTGTGAACCAAAAAGGTAAAAAAGGTAGAGCTCTCGGTAAAGGTGTCGATGGACAACTTGCTGGTCCAAAGTATCTAGCTGTTGATGCTGATGATAATGTCTATATAGCCGATGACGAAAATCACCGTATTTGCTTTTACGATGTTAAGAAAAAGACTCTTACTTCTATCATTGGCAATGATTCAAAAATGAAAGGCTGGAAACTTAAAAGACCACATGGCGTTACCGTTCATAAAGATGGTACTATCTATGTTGTTGACAGTGGCCATGACCGCATTTTGAAGCTTACGAAAAAGTAATTTAAAGAAAAGTCTTATTTCAACTTTGGAGTATGACTTTTCTATACTATCCTTGATCTCAATTCAGGAGTTAAGGATAGTATGGTCCGTAAGAAATTAACCAAGAAAAAGCTTTCTCTACTATTTGGTATTGTTGCTTTTCTCTTTTCACAATTAGTCGTTGTATTTGTCCCTTACGGCTCCGTACCTACTGAACTTCGACCTGTTTATGACGGCATCCTTAAGTACCGAAATAAGGTAGTTAACAGACTCAATCTTCCTATAGATCTTTACTCCACTCAAAAAACGGCTGACCTTGCTGGTGGTAAAGTAAATATCTACTTCGCCCCATCAAAGACTATTTCCAAAGCTCTTGTTGACTTTATCAAATCTTCTAAAGATTCTCTCGTTGTTTGTGTTTTTGAACTCAACCTTCCAGAAGTTGTTCATGCCTTAGCAGATCAATTTAAAAATGGTGTAGACGTTCGAGTCATTGTTGATGAAGATTATAAAAATGAAGCTGAAATGAAAGTTCTTTACGATGCTGGTGTTCCAGTTCGTTTCGATGACCGCAGTGCCTTCATGCATAATAAATTTGCCGTAGCTGACGGCTTGAGAGTTTGGACTGGTTCTTACAACTTCACGAAAAACGGCACTTATAAAAATGATAACAATGCTATCTCTTTAGAGTCTGAGAAGTTAGCGGAAAATTACTTGAGTGAATTTCATGAAATGTGGACACACAAGAAAGGCTTTTTCTCAGATGAGGGTTTTGGTCCAAAGTCAGCAGCGAAGACGCCGAATGCCAAGATAACATTCAGTGAGTTTGAACTTGAGAACTACTTCTCACCAGAAGATATAATTGAGCCTAAAATTCTTCGTGAGATAGATGCAGCTCAGAAGTCGATCCATATATTGGCCTTTTCATTTACTTCCGATCCGATTGAAGACATCGTCAAGCGTAAAATGAGAAACGGCGTCATAGTGAAGGCACTCTTTCATGGAAGTGGAGCGAAAACCGAGTATTCAGCTTATGAAGGCCTGCTAAAAGATGGAGCTGATTGCAAAATAAGCTTTAATCGACGAGGTGTCATGCACCATAAAGTAATCATCATCGATTCGAAGGTAGTGATCACAGGATCCTACAACTTCAGTAAAAATGCTAGTGAAAGCAACGATGAGAATATTTTAATTATTCGTTCACCACATATTGCTAGAATTTATGAAGAAGAGTTCCAGCGCTGTATGCGGGGCATCAAAGGTTACTAACTTTAGCGTATGGAAGCCTTTCAAGCTTATTTGTCTTGTGGTAGGAGTCCAAACCTGAAACTGTCAGAGTTCCAGCAGCTTCAAGATCGATAAAACCATCATCTGCAATTATATCTTCAGGAAGGATTAACTCCGTGACTCTACCTACCAAAAAATGTGTTCCATTACTCTGAATGTCGAACTTTTCTTCAAGACTTAAGCCAATTTTGATTTTCGCCTTTTGAACATAAGGAGCTTTAGATGAGTGGTACTCTTCTACAATTCCCAATGCTGTAAACTCTGAGACCTCTTTATCAAACCTGGCAGAACTTTGATGAGCTTGTTGGTAAAAGTCCTCAGAAACATGGTTTAAAGTCCACATGCCTGTCTCAAGGATGTTTTTAAGAGTATGCCTAGGGACAGTGTTTGGTCTCATGAGCATGCCCATAAGAGGTGGGTTTGCCCCAACATGTATAACTGAGCTGACCGGAGCGAGGTTCGTTACGCCGTCGTTATTAATTGTGCCTGCCAGAGCTAGACTTTTAAAGCCGGAAAGACAGTTGATGAAGTTGGTTCTGTAACGCTTGTTCATAGCGTCAAAGTCTGATTCTTCGAGATTTATGAGTTTCATTAGTAGACCATTTATATTATTGATATATTATAAAATCGTTCAAAACGTTCAATTATCAAAGTGGAAACTATGAAGAAGTCAGATTTTATTATATTTCGAACCGTCCAAATACACGAGACAGATCTTGGTGGTTTAGTTCATCATCACAATTATTTTCTATGGATGGAACAGTCAGAGTATGAATTGTTCGAGTCTTTAAATGAGCCTGTAGTCGGAGAGTTAGATAGAGAATTTCTTGGAAGTGGCTGGCCAAGGTCTGAAGTTTCTATGAAGTACTTGGAGCCATTAAAGTTTCGCGACAAACTTAGAATACATCTGAAACTGCTTAGAATAAGAGCTGCTGCTTTAGAGTTTGAAACAGACTTTTATAGAATTAATAAGGATGGTACCGAAACTAAAGTTGCTGTTGGAACTCACAAAACAATTCATTGTATGTACGATGCAACTCAACGTCAAAATCCAAAGATATGTCCTGCAGATGGCGCTTTCCTTGAAAGGTTGGAAGTTTATCAAGAAGCTTAGTTAATTGAGATGTGAAGTTGTTTAGTAGTCACGGAGTTTATATTTTGGCAAAAATATCCAGAGCAGAATATACTCAATTAACCCACAACCTAATGCAAAAATAAATACCATAAAAATAAGCCGATATACCCACGAAGGTATATTGGTATATTTGCCTAGGCCTCCGCAAACGCCTCCTAGCCAGATATCTCTATCAGAGACACCTATTCCATTGATGAAACTTAGGAACCTTTCCTTCAAACTCATATCTTTTGAATCTAATGAATAGATACCTAAGCCAAAAATAACCGCAAATACCATAAATGCGTTTATGAATTGTCTGATTATATTGAAGCTTGGATTAAACTCAAAATGAAAGTTTGGAGCAATCGAACTACTTGTGGCTATAAAACCGTAGCCATGCAGCGCAGCAAGCACAGCTACAGTACATAAGACAGTTAATGTTATGATAATGTATTTATTTTGAGTTTTATTCATCAGATATCTTAAATTGACGTTTCACTATAACCTATAGCAGTAATAAGCTGAGTGAATGGAAATTATTGGGGCGGTTACTCTTCTATGTCTAGGGTTTCTTTGATTCTTTCTTCTACTGTTTCCATGATTTTTTTAGTTCGGTTACTAACGATTTTGTTTAGAGTAGGGTGGTTTCCATGAATTAATAGAAAGCCTTGATTGAGAGAAAACTCTCCATAAATAGTACTATATGTTGGGACAGTGAAAACAATATTATGGATTTGATTATAGGCGTCTACGTTGAAAGTAACATTCGCATGATTCCATGTTGCCGTTAGGTCTTTGAAATCTGATAGTTCTGCCTTAATAGAATTTAAGAACTTTGGAGAGTTTAGTTTTTTCTCTAGTTCAAGAGTTGCATTGTTCTCAATATTTAAAGTTCGTGTCACACTAGCACCAGCGATAATAATCCTTGGTTGCTTTTTGAAATTCCAATAAACAATTGTTATTATCACTGTAGTGATTAATAGAGTTATAGCTTTCATTTAATTTCGGGACCTAGTGTTTTATAAAATTTATAGAATAGCACAGTGAAGTTATGTTAATCGATTTATCTTTTGGTAAGGTGTTCTTTTAAGAATTTATTTTCTTTAATTTACGAGCAGTAATAATGAAAAATATAATCAAGATTACGATTAAAGCACCTGTGTTAATCCAGTGTGTTCGTTTAACAGTAATCATATTTTCATCGTTTGGACTATGACTATTATTTAAACTAAAAAATATATCTTTATTCCATGAATTTATTTTTTTATTTACGTTGGGGTGAAGACCGGTAAAATGATTAAAGTACATATACTTTTGTTTTACATTTAAGACTTTCTTAATATCATCCGGAAGTGATTTTTGAGCTAAATTTACATTTTTTAAAAGGTTTTGATTAGTCCAGTTAATTTTACTCAAAACAGGCTTACTTACCTTGAAGTCAATTGGTTTGTCAGTTACTGAATAAATATTGACAGAGAAGTCTCCTTGTTGACTTGAGTATTTCATTGGATAATAGGGCGCTTTACTTTTAAAAGTCATGTGAAGAGGTTTCAATAGTGGAGTGATAGTTTTATCACCTTCTTCAGCTTTAGGCTTAATTTTAATACAAAGGAAAGTGAAGTTTTCGTCGATAAAATACTGCATATGTTGCTTTGGCTCTATTGGGAAATCATTGTCAGCTAGCCATTTATTTAGTCCTGTGTAAGCATGAACCCCAATGCCTCGAATTGGTTGTATTGCATAGTCTCCAACTTCAACGTATTTACCAAGCTCAATACCCCGATATACATCAGAGGCTTTTTCTAAAGTTAGTCTTTCACTACAGCCTATCCCTCTGTCTTTAGGTACAGGTTTAATTAGGTGTTTGATTTTCAAATCAAAGAAAGATTTAAAAATGGATTCATCAAGAACGTCATACTTATCAGGTTCATTTGGTACTGTTATCAACCAGCAAAAGTTTTCAAGCTTAGCTTTTCCTGTAATTTTAGGGTCAACTTTGAGTATTAGGTCCTGAATTCCATCTTTGTAGATTATGATTCCTTCTTGTTGAGTTTGTTGAATACTTCCTTCATATTTTGCCGGGAGCATACAGCAGGCTAGACATAAAATAATGAGCTTAAAAATGCAAATTAACTTTAATGGAGATAGTTTTCCCATTTATCCTTTCCCTTTGATATATGTTGGTCTAACGGTTTTGTTAATTTATAGTTGTAGCAACCTGAGCGAGTGGAAGTTATTTAGTTAATCTTTTTGTTAGTTTGTATTCGAACTTTGGTTTTCAAAATGATCCTTCACTCTATATTTTTCTTTTGGGAGTTTAGGTGTGACTGGCATCTAAAGTTACCTCTATAGAATTTTAAAACTCTTTCTTTTGAAGTTCGATTTCTTTCTTTAATTTTGCTTTGATCTCTTTTGGAAGAGATAAGTTGGTGAGATTAGTTTTTTCTTTTCTTACTAAGATGGAAGAAAGACAGTAGATATATTCGTCAAGTAAGTAGTTGCTACCTTTAAATTTAGAGAGTTTTTTTATGACTTTTTCTTCGATGATTTTATCATCAAATTCAGAAAGCTCAAAGAGGTTTTCCATGACTTGATCTTCATCGAGCACTTGGTCTAAACTTTTTAACAGAAGTTTTACCTTTTTTTTATGTTTTCTTAAGGCTTCTTCTTTATTCTTTTTATTAATTTCAAAAGCTTCGAGTAGTTGAACTTTCTTTTCGACTGGAAGAACAGAAAGTTGTGTTTTTTTATCTGAATGGTCGTGAAGATTGTACCATATAAAAGGCTTAAGATTCAATGCTGAGGTTGTTGGATGCGGACACATGGAGTCGTAAAGATCTTCCCACTCAAAATTAATGACATCACCTTTATTGTATGAACCACGAATAGTTTCTTCAACGAGAATTTTGGCTTGGATGACAAACTTGAAGCTTGGAAAAGGTTTCTTTTTATTAGATTCTAAAGTTCCATTTAGATATGAATTATAAGCTTTAATCGCTTTTTCTTTTGACGTGGGAGTTTTCTTTTCTGTAGGGGCTGTATCAAAAGTCTCTTCAAAAAGCGTCAATGGATTTTTCTATTGGCGCTTTTTTGTTATTGTAAAAATAAACTCATGAAGAAATTCAAAGATTATAGTCAAGACCAACCTTTTCTTCTTCCT
>JAJPOQ010000010.1 GCA_021232515.1 Lentisphaeraceae bacterium | reverse complement strand
GACTCAGAAGCGTCATCGAGCGAGCCGCCAACTATCTGTTTTACTTTTCCGTTATGGAGATCTATGCAGGGTCTAAACATCTAAAGCCTTAGATTAAAAAGTTATGTTTAACTGAGTGTGAGTTGTACTGAGATCAATTTTTGCATCGTGCAACGGGAGATATATGAAGAACT
The DNA here is from genome assembly GCA_021232515.1 of Lentisphaeraceae bacterium. Lineage (GTDB taxonomy): Bacteria > Verrucomicrobiota > Lentisphaeria > Lentisphaerales > Lentisphaeraceae > JAKVBD01. The sequence goes on along the minus strand of JAJPOQ010000010.1, from coordinate 9,981 downwards.
CAGTACCTTTACCCAGTTCACTCTCGACATGAATCCAGCCGGAGTGATTATTGATTGTTCCGTATGCCATGGCAAGGCCCATTCCAGTACCTTTACCGACTTCTTTGGTCGTAAAAAATGGGTCAAAAATAGTTTTTAAGTTTTCATCACTGATGCCACTGCCGTTGTCTTTGACTCGAATACACGCAAAGTTTTCAGGTCTTGATTCTGGAGCAGCCATGTGCCAGCCAGGGTTAAAGTCATTTGCCATTTCTAGTCGGAAAAAGATCTTAGGTTTTTCAGAGCCTTCGAGAGCATCGCGGCTGTTGATCAGTAAGTTGAGCAAGACTTGTTCTAGCTGTGTGCCATCTGCTTTAACGTATATAGGCTCAGGGTGGAGGATAAGTCGCGACTTAACAGTTTTTCTGGCCATCGGTTCAAAAAGAGCATGGGCCGACTGCATGATTTGGCCGAGGTCTACTTTTTTGACGGCGTATTTACCCTTTTGAGCAAAACCAAGAAGTTGGCCAGTAAGAGTCGAAGCTTTGGTAACAGCGTTAACGATATTATTTTCTAATGCTATTTTTTTCTCTTCAGGCGGGTTCTTTGAAATAGAGTCTAGACTTCCCTGTATGGAGTGCAGAAGATTGTTGAAGTCATGAGCTATACCACCAGCTAAACGGCCAACAGACTCGAGCCTTTGTGAGTGAGTAAGTTGATGCATGAGTTCTTGCCTTTCGTGTGAAAGCTTATGCCTAGAAGTACTATTTCGGCCTGTTAGAAGAGCAAATTTATCACCCATCTCAATGATATTGATACTAAACTCTAAGCTGATGAAGCGGTCTTTATAGTCTTTGATTACCCATTCTTGTTGGACGGGGTCGCCATTATTTTTAATAAGCTTCCACCAAATACGTTCCCATTTGATGTTTTCCTCAACAACATGTTTCAGGTACTCAGGAGCGATTTTCTCATCCTTAATGATTAAATCAGAAAATTGCATTTTTAGCAGTTCAGATATTTCTACACCTAAGTAAGTCTCGGCAATTTTGTTACCGTCGTAGATTCGCCCGTCTTTACCTACAAGTATGATGAGGTCTTGTGAATTTTCTACAAATAATTCAAAACGACCTTCCCATTCGTGGGCATGACTTTGGATGATATTTTTTCTTGTATAAGAGTTAATAATCGCTCGAATAAAGTCTAGTGGATTTTTAAGTTTATTTTGGCTTAATTCTTCTTCATTCATATTTAAATAAAGTGTGGTTAATATACCTAGCCAAACCATGGTTATTGCACGAGAGAGGTAAAGTTGTTGCATATTAATCCAAAACTCATCGGACCATGCATCGGCGATCAAAGAGTAAACAAATGAGTCGACAACCTGGGTTAATATTAGTGAAAGAGTGACTGCTAAGAAAGTAGAGAAACGTCTATTTCGGAAAAATTGAAATGTTACGGGTAAAACCAATAAATCGATAATTATGGCGCCAATAGCAGCGGCTACATCTTGTCGACTTCTGTCTAGTAGCACTTTTAAGGTGTTAGCTAACTCTGGATTTGTAAGTTCAAAGCCATACCAGTCACATTGAGCAGCCGTTATATTCGCCAAAAAGAAGAAGGTGCCACTAACAGCGACTGCACCAATGGTTAAGCGTTGAGCTGCAATTGTTCCGTCTAAGGTATAAACGATGAGCATCGCCATGATGAATGGAGAAAGAAGCAAGCTTGTTGCGACATTTATTGAAAGACCAGAGATGCCGGTGGAGAGTTGCAGGTCTGCAGAATTTATAAAGTGAGCAAAAACTAAAAGAGTTGCAACGGATAGGAAAAATGGCGTTCTGCCGATTTGTTTGCGTAGGCTGTGTAAAACCATCAAAATAAGCGCACAAAAAGTTACCTGTAGAAAACAAAGTATGTAGGCGTTCATGTATTCCATAGTCTATCCTTTTTGGCACTTTGTGCAGTAGAATGTTGATCGACCAGCGAGAGTTTTTTTGGTGATGTGAGTACCACAGGTAAGACATGGTTCATCGTTGCGTCCATAAACCGCGAGTTCTCTAAAGAAATAACCTTCATTGCCATCTGGAGTTGCGAAGTCGCTTATGGTCGTTCCTCCAGCTTCAATTGCCTCTTTTAGAACTTCCTGAATTTTCATGACTAGCTTTTTGCATGCTGGTAAGCTTAGTGTTCCTGCAGGTTTCAGGGGAGATATACCAGATCGAAATAAGGCTTCAGAGGCATAGATGTTGCCGACACCAACGACACAATTGTTATCCATGATCATATTTTTGATTGGCTTTGTTTTGGCTTTGGTAAATTGCTTTAAGTAAGAGCCGGTAAAGGAGTAGAGTAGTGGTTCCGGTCCCATGTGGTCTAAACAATCAGGTGTCGCTCCTGGAGCAGGAAGTGCAACATGCTTGACTATGCCAAACCTTCTAGGGTCTTCATAACGCCAACTTTTCCCAGACTTCAGCTCAAAGCAGACATGTTCGTGTTTTTTAAATGCTTCACCTTGATCAACAACTCGGAATTTACCGGTCATCCCTAGGTGAAGAAGTAGAGCTGTGGAGTCACTTAACTCTGCAATTATGTATTTTGCTCTACGTCTGAGACTGAGGATAGTCTTATCTTTACAGGCACTTTGTAATTCTTCTTCGTCGATAAGATTTCGAAGCTGTGGGTTTCGAACTTTGACTTCAACTATTTGTTCATTTGGTAAACACTTTTCGAGTGCTCGACAAACAGTTTCAACTTCGGGTAATTCAGGCATTTATAATCCAACATTCTTATAAAGAAAAATACAAAACAGTAACAACTTTGAGATTGTTATCTGATTAATTAAGGGTCAATTTATTAGACATAAGACTTACATCAATACCGTTCGTAGAAATTATTCAGGCTGATTTAAATTTAAAGGCTAAAACGTGTTCAGATTTTTATTATTACTCTTCCTTTTTACTTCTTCTATTTTTGCAAATGAAAAAGCTGATAAGCTTTGGAAGGATGCAAATAAATTTTATGAACAAGGAGAAGAGCAAATTCGTAAGTCCAGTTATGGCGAGTCAGTTGTTCTTTTTAAGGCATCTTTGGACATGCTAACAAAGCTTCAGTATAACTTCCCAACTTGGAATGTCAGCGTTGTTAAAAATAGACAAAAAGCTTGTCGAGATAGAATTGCAGATGCGGATAAACTGATCCTACAGGGTATCCAAAATTTATCTAAAGAAGAATTGATTGAAGAGCTCAAAACAACTCAGATTGCTAAGGCCAAGTTTTCTAAAGCGATGATGATTCTTTATGATGATCTCAAGAAAACTAAGCAAGAGCTCCTTACAAAAGTAAAAGCGTTAAACTCTGTACGTGAAGCTGCAGGTTCAAGAGTCGCAGATAAAGCACACTTAGATAAACTAACTTTTGAAAACTTGAAGCTTCGTAAAAAATTGCGAGACAAAGAAGCCGAGCTCATAGCTGCAAGAGCTGGTGAATCCATGGAGGTCTCAGATAAAAGAGTCGATGTAGAGATACTGAAGTATAAAGAGCTACAGAATGAAATAGTCCAAAAAGAAGAGAAAATTTCTGCTGAAAAGAGCAAGCTTGCAACACAGCTTAAAGGCTTATCTATCAAGTATAATGACCTACTGGCAAAAGAAAAAAAGTTTGAGACTATTCTAGATGAGCTCAAGAAGAAAGCGATCAATTGGCGAGACGATGCAGAAAAAGAGAAAGATCTTCGCCAAGAGTATGCGGAGTCTATTCGAAAACTAAAAGCTCAGCTTAAGTTAGAAAGCGAGAAAATAAAAGACGCAAAAGCTCGTGAAGCCGAAATGGTTAATGCAGTTGCAGCTTTAAAGAAAAATGGCGGCAGTACTAAAATGGTTGCCAATCTAACTGAGAGAAATGACGATCTTATGAAAGACATAGATCGCCTCAAAAAGATTGAGATAGACTTATCTGCGAAAGTTAGAACCTTAGAAAATGCCCACGCTAAAACTAAGAATACACTAAAACAGCATATTGAAACGACTTCAGATGCGATGAAAGACAATACTCGTTTTAAGCAGTTAATTGCTGACTATGAGAAAAATAATACCAAGATTAACGGTCTTTATAATAACGAAAAGTCGACTCGTGAAAGTCTTGAAAGTGAAGTTAAGTCTTTAAAGTCACAAATGAAAATTCTTCAAAGTGTTGCAGATGGTTTTAAAGCAAAAATCAAAAAGCTTGCAGTCGCAAAAGCTCCAGCTTCAGCCGTTAAGAAAGATGCAATAGATGATAAGCTTATGGCGGCTTATGAGAAGCAGCTTAAGGATAACAAGGGCAAAATTGACTTCATGGAGAAGAGGCTTAGAGAGCTTGAACAGCAAAATCGAGTTCTGAAAGAAGAAAACGTTTCTGGCGATGAAGAACTTATCAAAAAATATGTTCAGGTCAGAGATGAACTGAAAGTTTCAAAAGTAAGAGCTCGTAAACTTTATGATAAGCTTAAAAGGTACGATAGTGATGTAGAAGATGTTATCCAGTCTGCTATGTCGAGTGATGAAAGAGCTGATAAAGAAAAGTCTAAGAAGATCAATAATCTCTTATTCGAAGCAAGTCGCCAAGAAAATAACCAAACTGCTATCGGCCTTTACACACAAGTACTTAAAATCGATAAGAATAACTTTGACGCTCTACTTAGAATTGGATTGTTGATGTATGAAGAGCGTCACTTTCACGACGCAGTTATAAATCTTCAAAAAGCTTTTTATATCCAGCCAGATAATGCTCAACTATTACTTGGGTTAGGAGTGTCACTATTAGAGTTAGAAAAGCTTGACCTCGCAGTGTCATCTCTAAGTCGATTAGCAGGTAAATACCCTAAGAATGCAGAAGCACAATTCCAACTGGGAGTTGTTATGCAGGGTTTAGGATGGAATGAAGCTGCGATAGTAAGACTTACAAAAGCCTTGGAGCTCAATCCTCAAAATGGAGATGCTGCCTTTAACCTTGCAGCATGCTATTTGAGTCTTCCTGAACCGAATGTTGATGAAGCAAAAAAATACTACAATCGCTCAGTTGAGTTAGGTGTCGTTCGAGATCCTGTTTTAGAAAAGTATTTCTCAGATAAGTAAGCTTTTTAGTCGTTTGACGAAATTTTTGACTACTGAAGATAAAAAAGGTTACCGTGCGTTGCGTAAATTTATCTTAGGCTCTCGTCAACAACTATACTTAAGATGTTTTTGCCTAGTCTGTTCTCAGATAGATATACCTGAACTATTTAGGAATGATTAATGCGAGCTTATTATATCTTTACATGAGAGTTGTTATGACAAATTTTTTAGGTCGTTTTTAGATTAGTTTACGGACTTTACTAAGTACGGTGTTTATTAATTGATGAAAAAGTATTATCTTCATTAAAAGTTAGTTTTGAATCACAGTAGAGGCAGATTGCATGAAACAGGGACAGAAAATACTCAGTAGCGCACTTATTTTCTTATTATCATTTTCTCTAGTCGGAGAGTTTAAACCGATAGTTTTAAAAAAGTCTGACAAAGAAATAGCCAAGTATGTCAGTAGAATGATGGAAGTTTATCATTACTCCAAAAAGAAGTTGGATAATGACTTATCAGAAAAGATGTTCATCGAACTTTTCCGTCAGTTAGACTTTAATAGAAGAATTTTCCTCAATTCAGATATAGAAGAGTTTCGCTCATATGAAATGCTTCTTGATGAGATGTTCAAAAGAGGCGATCTGACATTTGCCCTGAAGGTTTACAATCGTTATATCCAACGCCTTCAAGAACGAGTGAAGTTTGTTGAAGAAAGAATTGATAAGCCTTTTGATTTTGGTGTTGAAGAAGACTTCGTCGTCGATCGCTCTGAATTAGACTGGCCAGAAACTAAAGATCAACTCAACGATATCTGGCGTCAATTTCTTAAAAATGAAATTTTAAGAATGGAACTTTCAGAGATAATCGAGCAAGAAAAAGCTTTAGAAGAGAAAGAGAATGCTGAAAAAGAAGGCACAAAGCCGGAAGAAGATGCCGAAGAGAATACAGCAGATGCTACAGAAGAAGAGAAGGAAGATGTAACTCCTCAAAAAATGATTGTTAAGCGTTATAAAAACTTTCTGAAGTATCAAGAAGAAAATGATCGCGAAAATCTTTTAGAAATGTCTCTAAACGTTATGACAAAATGTTTTGACCCTCATTCAAACTATTTTGGAGCTAAGGCACAAGAAGAGTTTGAGATAAGCATGAAGCTTTCTCTTATCGGTATCGGTGCAACGCTTACTGTTGACGATGGTTACACTAAAGTTATGTCTTTAGTTCCTGGTGGCCCTGCTGCGACTGGTAAGGAACTAAAAGTTGGAGATAGAATTATTGCTGTTGGTCAAGGAGAGAAGCCTAAGATAGACGCGATTGATATGCGCCTTTCCAAAGTTGTTTCGATGATTCGCGGTAAGAAGGGGACAGTCGTTACTCTGCATGTAGTTAGAGGCGGAGTCAACGGTAGTGCTCATGTTATCAAAATCAAAAGAGATGAAATAAAGCTCAAAGAGTCTGAAGCAAAAGGCGAGATAAAAGAACTTAAGCTTGATGACCAAAAAATTCACAAAGTTGGTGTCATTCACCTTCCTTCATTTTATGCTGATTGGGACGCTATTCGCGAAGGTAAAGAAGGCAAAAGTTCAACAGCAGACGTCAGAAAGATTTTAAAAGATCAAGTTTCTAAAGGCATTGATTCTCTAATTATAGACTTAAGAAGTAATGGTGGCGGAAGTTTGCCAGAAGCCATCGCTCTTACAGGTTTGTTTGTCGATAAAGGCCCAGTAGTTCAGATTCGTGAAGCTTCTGGTAGAATTTTTGTGAGAAATGATGAAGATGCCGGAACTATATATGATGGTCCTTTAGTTGTTTTAGTAAATGAAGGAAGTGCATCTGCTTCTGAGATCTTTGCTGCGGCGATACAAGACTATAAGCGCGGTGTTGTTGTTGGTACTTATAGAACTCACGGTAAAGGAACAGTTCAACAGGTTCAGTCTCTTGAGAGACTTAGAGCTTTTGCAGATCGCAAAGACTTAAAGCCAGGTCAAGTGAAATACACGATGGCGAAGTTTTACAGAATCAACGGTGGCTCTACTCAAAAGAAAGGAGTTGTTCCTGACATAATCCTACCAAGTTATGCAGAGTTTGATGATCATGGTGAAGCAACGTTAAGAAATGTTCTTAAGTGGGACGAGATTCGCAATTTGAACGTTGATGAGAATGTAATCATCAAAGGTATTCTTCCACAGATTAAGAAGCAGTCAGATGAGCGCTTAAAAGCATCAAATGACTTCAATGATCTAGTTAAAGATATCGAGTACTATAAAGAGAGAAGAGAAAGAAAGAGCGTCACTCTGAATAAGCAAAAGAGACTTACACTTTTTGAAGAAGATAATAAAGTTCGCAAAGAGCGCGAGAAGTTATTTGAAAGACTGTTTGACCGTGGTGATAAAGAAGACGGCAAAGATGATAATGGTATAAAGGACGACATTTACTTAAAAGAAGCTTTGAGAATTGTTGCCGACTTAAACCAACTTCAAAAAGAACAAGCTTCAAAGTAAGCTTAAAATAAGAAAGGCTCTGCTAACAGAGCCTTTCAGTGCATGATGCTTAGAAACTTAAAGCATCATAGCCTACATGAAGATTTTACACAAAAATATTTTATGACACAAGCTATAAGATTTTCTCACCCTTAGGATTTATATGGAAGACAATAAAACGATTTTCGGTAAGATTCTAAGAAAAGAGATACCAGCCGAAGTTATTTATGAAGACGACTTTTGCCTTGCCTTCAAAGATATAGCACCAAAAGCTCCAACCCATATTTTACTCATTCCGAAAAAACTAATTCCCAAATTATCTGATGCACAGTCAGAAGATGCTGAACTACTTGGTCATATGATGGTCTCTGTAGGAAAAGTCACACGTATGTTGGGGATAGAAGATGCTTTCAGGCTGGTGATAAATAATGGCGCTAAAGCTCAACAAACTGTTTTTCATCTACACATGCATATTTTAAGTGGTAGAGCGTTCAATTGGCCGCCGGGATAATAGTTGTGATTTCTTAATTGAAGGCTACTTTGATTAAGTGCGATTCAACTATTTTTAGGGAGTTTTTAGATGTCAGATCCGAATGATCAATCGAATATGCCAAGCTTTGGTAGATTAAAGAAATTAGGTGAAGACGATAAACCTGCAAATCCTCCAGCTCCTGAACCGGTAGCAGAAGACTTACCGCCAGTTCCAGAAAACGATCTTTCTCAAACAGTACCACCACAAAACAATCCAACGGCTCCATTGCCTACGGTGCCAAATGCTCAACCAGCTACAGGTGGTGGAAGTGGCTTAAAGCTCAAAGATAGAACGAAAGTTCACCTTGAAGCAAATGATCGCGCCGAGGAAAGCCAAGCTCAATTTGATGAATACTTTGAGCAACAAACTCAGTCTGGACCAAGTTTGTTCACTAAGATCTTTGGTGAAATAGAAGAGTTTTCACCAAAGACTCGCAAGATCTTTTTAGGTGTTACTATTGCCTTATTCATCCTTGCAACAGTACTCAGTTTTAAAACTTTGATCTTAAACTTTTTCCTAGCTCTCATTACATTTCAATTAATAAGAGTTTTCTCTATGCAGCAAAAGACTTTATCAAGGTTAGGTCTTTTCCCGGCACGTGTGATTTTTACAGCCATTTTCTCGATCATTGCGATTGTTGTTCCTCTTAGTTATAAAAGTTGGCAGGTTGAGGGTGGTAAGTATCTTCAAGAACTTCAAAATGTCGAATCAGCAGCCAATGAAGGTCAGTCGAAAATAAAAGATGCGGTTGAGTCTGTTGAAGAGCATGCCGAAGACTACGTTGCTGCAGATGCGGTTGTAACTCATGAGTTCAATTACTCTGCGAAGATTGCTAAGAGTTTTCATGACTCAACTCACTTATCTGGTGGTGGTTTATTAAAGATGTATTTCCAGTATGTGTTTTTCCTTTCGGCTTTTCTCTTCTTGCCGTTTTGCCGAGAAAGAGACTTAACAAAAGTCTTACATTTACGAGCGGATAATGATTCATTTACTTGGAAGATAGCACGACACTTTATGTTGCGTTTGATAAAAGCTTTTATCATCGCGGTTATTTTTGCTGTCGGTCTTAAGTATGCAGGTTATGAGTCGGTCATGTTCGTAGCAGGAACAACATTTTTCCTAACGATGTTTTCTCAGTTTGGTACAATTTTAGGTTTGGTTCTATGTATACCTGTTGCGGTAACTCAGTTTAGTAATGGTAGCGATGGCTGGAACTCATTAATAGCCCTCGCAGTAATGGGGCTAGTAGCAATCATTGTAGAGAAGAAGCTTCATTGGCTCATGGTAGTTATTCCAATGAGTAAAGAAGGTATAATCCCGGCCTCGATGATTAAACCTAAGCAGCAAATTGTTAAGGTAGATGGTGGGCCGTCATTTATTTCGAAACTGCTTGGTATTGTTTTCCCACTGGCATTTTATGGAGTAATTGCTTTAGCTGGTTATAAAGTTTACTCAGTTTACAACGATATGTCAGAAGGCCGCAAAGAAGTCAACGAAGCTCTAGATTCACTTCCAGAAAATAAACAAGCTTTTGCAGTTATGGAAGATTATCGTGAAAAGTATCCTGCAGACCGAGAAGTGTTATTGACCATGTCAAAGGCTTACTTGAAGTCTGCTAAAGTAGACAAGGCTTTAGAGTTAGCGACAGCCTTTAGAGACTTTAAAGAACCCGAAGCTTCATCTGAGGGTAACTTAATTGCTCAAGGAGAAGAGATAGTCAATAGATTTTTGAGTAAGCCTCGAAGAAGTGTAAATGATGAAGTGTCCTGCCTCATTTAGAAATCCGCAATTGAGATTTTGTTAATTTGAGTTTTTATAAATCAAACGGAGAACAAAATGTCAGAGAATAAACGCCCTTACCTTAGTGCAGAAGATAAAGTTTCAGCAGTTAAACGTCACC